>JALWYX010000069.1 GCA_027078415.1 Thermoanaerobaculia bacterium | reverse complement strand
TCTCTAGGTAGTGTCTCTTGAAAAAATATATCGACAACTTCTTTAAAAGATAGTTTAGGGGGAGGAAAAAATAACACAGCTTCTTTTCCACTACCCCACTTTCTTACTCTTATTTTTCTTTTTAGTCTAGGAGAAAACCAGCAGGCTTCTAAATATAACGATTTATTCATTGTAAAGGGTCAGATTTAGGTTGGCCTTCGCCGTGTAATTCTCGTTTTCTCCATTCTTGTATTCTTTGCCAAAAAAGTTCGGTAAACTCTTCGACCTCATGGGGAGGATAGAGCGATTCAACCTTAAGTCTAACGGCTAATTTGGCTTTATCAGAGGCAAAAAATTGATCAGCTACCTCATCTATATGTGGAAGGTATTTATCACAAAACTCCAGAAATTGCTCTTGAGAAAAGTTTTTCCTAGCTATTTCACCGTACTTATTTAATTTTTCTTCAAAAGGTAAAGAACTATCGGCTATCTCAAAATAGGGGTCCCATTGGAGATTGTAGTGCATTTTGCGATTGGTAGCTGCGCAAAAAAGCGCCCATTTTAGTTTAGCTACAACTAGCCACGGAAAGTGATAATGTAGAGAAGTAACTTGCGAATCTGGACAGGCGTTGGCAAAATCTATAAAGAAAAAGTTGCCGTTAGATCTCAGAACTTCACACGAATTAAAATCCCAACCAAAAAAATTATTTATCGTCAAAGTTGCATTTTCTAAGTAGGCACGTTCCTTTTCATTTACACCGCCGTCATCGAATCTGTATCTATCATGCAAAGGCTTTGACGGATCGTAATGAATGATTCTTACTTGTGGTCCTAGACCTATGCACCTAACAAATAGATCATAAGGTTCAACAGCTTTCTGCAGATGCATAACTCTTTTTCCACTACGTTCGTAAGCCATCCATAGCTCTTGAGAATTGTGAATTTTACTAACCCCTACCCACGCTCCTCCGTCGTACGGTTTCATAAATATTGGGTAACCTATCTTCTCTCCTATAGCCCCTAAATCAAAAAGACGTGCATATCTCTTAAGCGTTATCTCAAGATCCTTTTTCCACATAGGATCCATCTCGTAAGCTTTAGGAGGAACCATCCAAGTTTCGGGTATATTTAACCCTAACCTCATCATGGCACAATAAGTGGTTTGCTTTTCCATCGATTGAATAGACCAAGGATTATTCAGAACGTACAGATTATCTAGAAGAATAGCTTTTTTAATCCATTCCCTACTAGTATGGTACCAGTGAGTTACTCGGTCTAGAACAACAGTGTATTTACACTCTTGTCGTAGAGAAAAAGGTTCTATAGTTATACGTTCGGTTTTAAAAATCAGTTCTTCATCTTTAATCTTGATTTTCAGATTAAGCATCTTCAACATCTCTTCGAAACAGAGCGGCCAACACAGGTCTGCCCCAAGAGATAAACCTATCCACACTACCCTAGCCATAATTACTCCCCACTTTTTATATTATCAACGCTACTCATAAACAAACCACAGAGGTCCAGGAAAAAGCCAAGAAAGCGCGTTTCTCATCCTATCACGCCAATTTTCCCAATTATGACCATCTCTTACTTCTTCATATTTGACCTTCATTCCAGCTTTCTCGAGCAAAGGATACAACGACCTATTTTCATATATCAAAGATTCGTAAACACCGCAGCTCATATACACCATCTCTGCATGTTTCCCAAGACAAGACCTGAATTTATTTACAAAATTAACCACAGGTTCAAACACTTCCCCCCTGTCACTTTTACCTATATCTGTAAACGCAAAAGAACCCGATTGTAGTAAAAGTTTGCCAAAAAATCCTGGGTATCTCCAAGAAGTAAAAAGAGAAGCAACTGCACCAAAACTAGCTCCTATCAAGCACCTACTATCAGGATCTCTTCTCGTAGGAAATCTGTTCATAATCCACGGAACCAACTCTTCTTTTATAAACTTAGCGTGAGTCTCCGACGCGGCATATTCTACCAACCTTCTAGGAGAATGAGTAAAAACAGCTATAAGCGGTGCAACCTCCAATCTATGAATTAAGTTATCTAACACGATTTTCATAGAAGAATAGTTGAGGTAATCGAAGCCATCGTGAAAAATAACAAAAGGGTACTTTGTGTTTTTTCTGAATCTAGCAGGTAAGTAAACAACAAACTCTCTACTCTCTGAAAAATTGCTGCTGTATATATCAAATTGTAACAGTTTTCCTTCTCTGACTTCAGGATCGGGAAATACCCAATCGGGAGTTTTATATCCCACTTTACACACAGAATTGGCGCCAAAAGGATCCCTAGCTATATGAGGATTTAATGGATCTCTTATCCATACAGCATGCCCATTTTTTTCTATTATAAACTTGTATTCTATACGTGAATTAAAGGGTATCTCTTGGGTAAAATACCAGATATCGGTACCTTCTATACGCCTTAGAGGGATATTTCTCTCCAATCCGTATATCCAGAAAATAATCTCTACCCTATCTACTTCTCCTCTAAACACAAAAGTAACCTGGGTATCTTCTACTATAGGAAAATTATATTTAGCAAAGAAACTTTCTATAGCTTCTTCGCTAAAATCGCCTTCTTCTATAAACCTTGTTATAGCCAATTTCATTGTTTAGCTAATACCCTTACGGACCCGTTACCCATAAGTTGGAAAACTCTTTTAACTGGTCTATAGTTTTCATTCTCTTTAACAACTATAGCACCCCCTTCTAGACCTAAGAGAAGAGAATCTGGGAAACGTTTAGCAAATATAGAAACTTTTATTTTATTATACAGATCGAGACGTCTTTTAGCATCTGGAAGAGGGATAACTCTCCTACAGAGGGAAAATCCACTCTCTAAAAGCTCTGGAAACCCTTCTCCATGGGGAGGAAAATCATGAAAAATAACAATCTTCTCACTGAGCACCATAGCACCGGCAGACCAAGCTATTATGGGCTTATTAGATATAAGCGATGGTATACCAAGAAGTCTCATTCTTCCAAGCAAAGTTGCCACATGCCCTCCGGCTATAGCTATAACACTTGAACGTTCTACTATCTCCATTATCTCCTCTCTATGTCGTTTTACACTGCTTCTTTCAGATGGAGTAAAGTTGTCTTCAAATCTCCTGTGTTCTTCTTTTATCTTGGAAAGATGAAATATATCCAGTTCTCTTACCGTAGATATAGAGGCTTCTTGCTGAGGTTGGACTATTGAAGTTTCTCCTTTTTCGTACAACATATCCAAAGCCGCCTTCATCATATAGTCCAACCTCTTTCTATAAAGTTTTTGAATCCTCTTTATCCTATTTTGTCTGTGTCTATAACCTATAAAAAGTTCCAAATCCTCTCTAAAAACTTCTTCTGACCGTTGGTATACTTGAAGATTGACAACTTCCATACCCAAATACTTAACAAATTCGGCGACTTCATCTTCCCTTTCCCGCCATCCTGCAGTTATAATAGCTAATGGACCTTGGGTTACTCCTATAAGTTCTAAGGCTTCTCTTACAGAAGGTCGTATTCTTTGAGGACCGAGAAGAGCGATTTTATGTCTCATAACGATATAATGGTACACCGAAAAGAAAAATAATAGGAGGGTACTATGCACGTTGTTTTTATAGAGCCGTCTTTCCCCGCTAATCAATGGCAATTTGTTCGAGGTTTATACGAGATAGGAGCGAAAGTAACAGCTATAGGGGAATTACCAGCACATGCTCTCCCATCAAAAGTTAGAAATCACATTCACAATTACATACAAGTGCCCAGCGTTGTTAGTGAAAAAGCTCTTTACGATGCGGTAAAATCGATAATGAGAAGAGAGAGAGTAGATAGACTAGAAGCAACCGTCGAGGCTCACGTGCTAACAGCCGCAAAAGTAAGAGAACTACTAGGAATAGAAGGTACAAGTTACAAAACGACTTTTTTGTGTAGAGATAAACCTTCTATGAAAGAATATCTTCGTAAAAACGGTATACCAACCGCTTTATCTTCAGCTGTCAACTCTAGAGAAGAAGCGCTAAAATTTGCTAAAACAGTAGGTTTTCCTATAATAGTAAAACCTCGAAGCGCTGCAGGAGCACTTGGGACAGCTAAAGTAAACAACGTAGTTGAACTGGAACGTGCTTTAGTTGATTTCGGAATAGACAGAGGACACTCTGTAGCACTTGAAGAATTTGTAGAAGGTCATGAAGGCTTCATAGATACTTTGACGGTAAATAAAGAGGTAGTACACTATTTTATATCCCACTATTATCCTAATGTTTTAACTGCTATGCGCAACAGGTTTCCCAATCCTTACTTAATAACAACTAACAGGGTTGAAGCTCCAGGATACACAGAATTGAAGGAACTTAACAGAAAGGTTATAAACGTTATGGGTATAGAAACTTCAGCTACGCACTTAGAGTGGTTTTTTGGGCCCAAGGGTTTAAAGTTTTCAGAGATAGCCTGTAGACCGCCAGGAGTTTCTGTATGGGATCTATACTGTTACGCAAACGATTTTGACCTTTACAAGGAGTGGGCTAGAGCTATAACTATAGGTAGAACAGCAGAGAAAACTTCACGAAGATTTTCTGCAGGTATGGTAACAATAAGACCAGATCAAGACGGCAGAATAGTGGCCTACAAAGGTGTAGAAACAACCTTAAAAGAGTTTGGTAACTGGATTATAGACTACCACTTTCCCCCAATAGGAAGTAAAACTCAACCTATAGAAGCAGGATACTTTGCGAACGCATGGGTAAGAATGAGACATCCAGATTATGATATACTACGCAAACTCTTGGAAGAGGTAGGAAAAAGAATAAAAATATACGCAGAGTAGAAGCAATGGAAAAGATAGCTGTTATAGGCACAGGATACGTTGGACTGGTAACAGGAGCTTGTTTAGCAGATCTCGGTAATAACGTAACTTGCGTAGATATAGACGCAGGAAAGATAGAAAGATTACAGAAAGGAATAATGCCTATATATGAACCGGGTCTGGAGGAACTCGTAAAAAGCAATACTAGAACCAAAAGGTTGCGATTTACCACCGAGTTAGCAAATTCAATCAAAGAAAACAGGGTTATCTTCATAGCGGTAGGTACACCATCCAAAGAGGACGGTTCTGCAGATCTTTCGTACGTAAATAAGGTCGCAGAAGAGATAGGTAAAAACTTAAACGGATTTAAGGTAATAGTAACAAAATCTACCGTTCCAGTTGGTACAGGTAAAGTGATAAAAAATATAATAGAGCAATTCGCTAAAAACAAAGTAGATTATTCTGTAGTGTCAAACCCAGAGTTTCTAAGGGAAGGATCAGCTATAAAAGACTTTTTGCAACCGGATAGGATAGTAGTAGGAACTGATAATCTGAAAGCTCTTGAGATTATAAAAAAAATTTATGAACCTCTTCTTCTACAAAACGTACCCTTAGTTACAACTAACATAGAAACTGCAGAACTTATAAAATACGCTTCAAACGCTTTTTTAGCTGCACGTATAACTTTTGTTAACGAACTAACAGAGCTATGCGAGAGCTTCGGAGCAGACATAATGCAGATAGTAAGAGGTATGGGTTTAGATAGAAGAATAGGACTTCACTATCTACACCCAGGCCCAGGATACGGTGGTTCCTGTTTCCCAAAAGATACAAAAGCCCTCATAGGTATAGCAAGAAGTAACGGAATAAAACTAGAACTTATAGAAGCTATAGACAAAGCAAACGAAAGAATAAAAAAAAGAGCAATAGCAAAAGTAACCAACATTTTAAAAAGAAACCCCTCATTTAAAACTGTAGCTGTTTTAGGACTATCGTTTAAGGCTGGAACAGACGATATGAGAGAAGCTATTTCTATTCCTCTGATCCGTGAATTACATCTAAAAGGAGTAGCAGTAAAAGCCTACGATCCAGCTGCTATGGAGATGGCAAATAGAGTACTAAATATACCAATAAAATACTGTAATAACGTCTATCAAGCTTTGGAAAATGCAGATCTGGCCGTTATTACAACTGAATGGAACGAATTTAAAGCTTTAGATTTCTCCAGATTAAAAAAGGTTATGAACAACCCTATCATAGTGGATCTACGTAATTTGTACGACCCTTATAATATGGCAGATTTAGATATAGAGTATCATTCGCTAGGAAGGAAAACTGTATGGAGGAAAACCACCCGGATAACCAAAGAATAGATAGATTTCTCGATCTCTCTTGTCTTTTCAAAACACGATCTCAGGCAAAGATAGCCTGTATAGCAGGCAAAGTAGAAATAAACAAACAAAAAGCAAAACCACACAAAAAAGTGAAGGTTGGTGATGTAATAACTATAACAAGAACGGGATACAAACAAACCGTGATAATAAAAAAGCTCGTCGATAGCAATATACCAAAAAAAGAAGCTAGAGAACTATACGAAGATATAACTCCCTCTTATGAACGAGAAAGAGCAAAACTATTTTTAGAGACAAGAAAAGCTCACCTTAGAAAACCTAAAACTAAAAAGGAATTAAGAAAATTAAGAAAACTAAAACGCAGGTACTAGAAATTTCGATAAGTAGCCTTGGTTCTTTATTAAGAAACGTAGATATCTAGTAAAAAAACCTAAATAACCGTGCAACAACCAATTTATTTAAGAATATAAAAATAGTTTTAACCTATAAAAACATCCAGAGATTTCTCTTGGAGGACAAGTGTTTTCAAAAATCAAACGCGATATAGCTACTTATTAGAATTAGAAAATAGTTATCCTTGTTACACAAGCTGTCTCAATGTATTGTGATGATACTTACCTGTAAATGGCTACGTTTACAGCTGTTATAGCTCTAGTAATATCTTTAAACAGTATCTGTTATTGATCTATTCTCTCCGGTAACATCTTATTGATAAACAATTCTTTCTTTTCCAGCTATCCAAATCATCCTTTTATCAAACTGTAGTAAAGAGGTCGTTACAAATTATAACAACGCTCTTTTAAATTGCTAATACAACCTGCAGTGCAAGCTGAATTCCAACTACAAATATTCTCAAGATACCAACGATACCTAAGAGCGTCATTGTAGCTTGGAGCAAACTAGATACAACATCCCAGAAACTCACTGAAGTATCAACGAGTGGTACAGTTTCTTTATCAGGCAGAGTGATATCTTGTTCATCTTGAAGATTAGCTACTTTATGACCCTTAGATATATACCCCAGAGAACGTTTTGCAAAATTATCTGTGCCAGGCTCCTGGAGTTTAAAATTCATAAACAAGATTGGCATTCCTACTGACAAGAAAAAGTTAGGATGATGTTGGAGGTGGAAATGAATGTGCGGTTCAGTAGAAACGCCTGAGTTACCACATTCTCCAATGATCTGGCCACGTTGGACACGATCACCCTTTTTTACTTTACAACTCCCCTGTTTTAAATGAGCAATAAGGCTATATAGATAGCGATCGTGACAAATAATAACATAGTTACCACGCAGGTCAGGTGAGCGCCAATCGATCCATCCCGTACCTGAATGGGGAAAATCTCTTATATCATCTCGCACTTCTACCACAACACCATCCGCTGGTGCAATCACAGGCTTACCAAAAGCATAATAGTCTTCAAGGTCTTTACCACTACCTTTGTGACTTTTGTTATCGTTATCTGTTACATAGAAATCATACGCGTATCTCTGAGCTATAATACTCCAGGAGTGAGAATCTACTTTAGTGATCCCACCTTTAACTACAGTCCAACACCCTTTAAAAGGTAACGACATAGGCACCGGATCACTTTTTAGGATCGATTTAAAAATGAATGCATTAACAGTCGCCACGGCCTGACCTAAAACTTGCGCCACACCTTGCCAAAAACCAAATGGATTAAAAAAGAACCAGAGAATGCTAGAAACTACATAACGTATCTGCCGCCTCATCGCAATCTCCAAATTGGCCAATTCAGTCAATTAAATTAGCATTCTGTTAACAACCTCGAAAGCTAAAACACAACTACAGCTATAAAAATAATAAAATTTCAACTAGTAAATAACAGAAAAATTTTCCCACCTACTATACACCTTTTTACTCAATTATACATATATGCTCGCAAATCGTTTCTCCGTTCCTAATAACAACTACACTTATTAGATTTCACCGTTTACGCGAAGATGTCTCAATCAGAACTAGTTGTCTTGTAATAATAAACGGACAGATATGTACTATTAACTAGTAATATCGGAACTAACAACCCATTATTGGATTCTATCTGGCTTTTACCCTATTAACGCTAGAAGAGAAAAAGTTAACGAAAAACAATTTTCAAATATATTTCCTATTTGTTAAATATCTACCTGACAAGTGGAGCTTTGCCAATTCCAGTAAAAAGATCGAGTAAAATAGCGTGTACGTACGTTAGAATTCAGTAAAAATCATCTACTTATGCAGATTGGACATATATAAAAACAGAGAGAGTGTACTCTGGAGTTACAATTACACGTCATTAGCTGAATAAAAATTACCTATAGAAAACTACAACGTTTCTATCCCAGATGGGTTTTGTTGATATATAGTTTTTTTATTTATAAGCATGCAAACTATATGTTATGGAGTCTCAATCTTTTTATCCAGTAGGTTCCGATAGTTATTTTATAAGTTTAAGAGCAATTTTTAACTGTTATTTTCAACACGCAAGCAAAGTTTGATCACACGTAAATAGTTCACCACCTGCCCACGAACATGCAGTTAGCTAAAGAGGATTATCTAGAGGTCCATTTTTTTATCCAATTAAGAACGCTCTCGTGCCATCTCAAGCTATTTTTAGGAGATAAAACCCAGTGATTTTCCTTAGGGAAGTAAAGGAATTCAGATTCTATTTGCAATCTTTGTAGAGTTGTAAAGGTACTTATACCTTGACCAATAGGAACCCTGAAGTCCAATTCTCCGTGAACAACGAGCATAGGGGTGCGCCAATTCTTTACGTAGTTTGCAGGATTAAATTTTTCATACAGGTTATTTTTCATATCTAGAGGATAATCGAAAGGTCTTCCTTTAAACTCCCATTCGATAAACCACAACTCTTCTGTAGTGTAGTACATAGATCTGGTATCAAACACTCCATCGTGGTTTACCAAACACTTAAAAACGTGCCAGTTACCAGCTATCCAATTAATCATATAGCCACCGTATGAAGCTCCAAGAGCGCATGCTTTAGATGTATCCACAAAAGAATAATTTTTGGAAATATATCTAAAACCTTTTTTAAGGTCTTCCAACGGGGCGGAACCCCATCTGCCTCGTATACTATCTGTAAATTTCTGTCCATAGCCAACGGACCCGTGGAAATCCACCATAACGGTCACAAAACCTGCACCAGCATAAACTTGCGGATTCCAACGATAATGAAAATCGTTACCCCACGATCCCTGAGGTCCACCGTGAATCAAATAGGCTAGAGGGTATCTTTTTGTAGGATCGAAACCAACCGGTTTTACCATCCAAGAGTATACATCTTCTCCATTCCAACCTTTGAATTTAAATTGTTCAACATCACCAAACTCAACACCCTTTAGTACCTCTCTATTCAAGAATGTTAATCTATCGAGTCTTTCCCTAAACAAGCGATAAAGATCAGCAGGTTGCTTAAAATTTTCGTAGCTATACCATATGTAACCTCCTTTTTCTATCGGATGTCTTACAGTACCGTAGGAGACCAACTTTTCCACTCTTCCGTTCAAAAATACTTTAAAAAGTGCTCTATTGCCAAAATCGAAAGAGGTGACCAAAAAGTAATCGCCATTTTCGCCGAAACTGTACTCTACTACCGATCTATCCCAATTGGTCGTAATAGTTCTTTTGCTTCCATCCAGCAAGTTAACTACAACTATATCTTTTTTATCAGACTCGTAACCTCCCCTTTGCATTTGTAGATAAGCCAGTTTGTTACCATCAGCAGAAACAAGCGGAATACCTGTGTATCCTTCTGTATTGGTTACCCTATATCTCTTCTGATTTTCGATGTCAAACTTCCAAAGATCAAAATTGGTTTTCCACATCCTTTCACTACCACCCACTTTGGCAGTAAAATAAACCACCTTACCATCTGGAGAAAAGGTGTATTCTTCACTACCTCCAAAAGGACGAGAGGGACAATTAGCTTTCATTCCTTTCATTAACGAAACAACTTTTTCAGAATCAAACTCTTTATAAAAGAGGTAACTACGTCTACCGTCTTCCCATCTGTCCCAATGTCTTATAGGAAGCGAACGAAAAAGGTAAACATCTCTGTCTTTGCTCTTTAGTTTTTCTGCTGTGCAAGCAAAATCTTCGCATTCCGGATAAACATCTGCACTAAAAAGGAGCCCTTTTCCTGTAGGAGAAAGTTTAAAAGAGGTTATATCCAACCCAATATCTAGAACCTTCTCTGCCTCGCCACCAGATAAACTTAATCGATAGATTGCAATATTATTGCTCCTATTGGAGAGAAAATATATATATTTTCCATCAGGAGAAAATTGCGGAGCCCAGTTGTCCCCTACAGATGTGATTTTTCTAACCCTGTTTTTCTTAGTAAAATCTATCAGCCAAAGAGAACGGGTGTATCTACTATAAGTTTCATCTAACTCTTTCAACTCGAACACTACGTGATTTTGTGTAGATACGTCGAATGAACCCAATCTACGTAGTTTTACCAAAACATTTGCATCGAATGGCTTAGCCATAACAACAGCATTGATAAAAAAAGTTAAACCTAAAACTGCAAAAATTCTCATGACTATCTCCTCCCCCTTTAAAATAAAAACTAAACCTCAGATTAACTAAATAATACTTAACTACAAAAGTATCATACAATAGCTCAATTAGCAGCTTAACAAAAATATACAACCCGAAAGTAAACATGCCTAACTTTTTTACAATCGATCATAAACAAAAAACCAATCGATCATACACAAAAACATTATAACGTTACGCAGCTATCCCCATAACAGCTAAAGCTTGACACTCCATAACTAACCATTTGTAAAAAACTTGATATTCTATATAAAAGAGGTTTTAATCCAAAAATAACCTAAACACTCTTTTTTCCTTCTTATACAGCCAAAAAACCAAATTCTTTATTAAGTTTTTTCCAGAATAGAAAAGCGTTCTTCCTACC
>JALWYX010000068.1 GCA_027078415.1 Thermoanaerobaculia bacterium | reverse complement strand
CCTTTATAATATGCTTAACATCCATATTTAAAATAAAAAAATGAGAAAAAAAGCAACTCTTATAACTTTAGGATGCGCAAAGAATTTAGTCGACAGTGAAGTTATAGCTGGAGTTTTAGCAAAAAACAACTGGGAACTAACAACAGACAAAGAAAAAGCTGATCTTATATTAATTAACACATGTTGCTTTATAGAAGCAGCGAAAAAAGAGAGTATAGAGACCATTATGGAAATAGTGTACAACAAAAATAAGAACCAGAAACTAGCAGTAGCGGGATGTATGGTAAACAGATATGCTAAAATCTTAGCACAAGAAATACCTGAGATAGATTTCATAATAGGAATAGATGAAATAGACAAGATAGACAAAATTATATCTAAAGAAAAATATTTAACTTCTACTTCTTCAATATCTACTACTATACTCTCTAGCTATACACCTAGAATTGTATCAACTGGGATTTACGCTTACATAAAAATAGCAGAGGGATGCAACAACCCCTGCACATTTTGTGCTATTCCCTTATGGAGGGGTAGATTTAGAAGTCGTTCAATAGAAGATATATTAAGAGAAGCTAAAAATTTAGAGGCACAAGGTATTAAAGAGATATGCCTTGTAGCGCAAGATACCACAAGATATGGAGAGGACCTGGGTCTTGGGAGGGAAGGGCTTTATATTTTGGTTTCAGAGCTTTTAGAAAAAACAACAATACCTTGGATACGATTCCTATACGCCTATCCTAAAACACTCGATATAAACCTCATAAAATTGATGAAAAACGATGAACGGTTTTGCTCTTATTTAGATATTCCTTTACAACACGTAAGCAAAAAAATATTAAGATTTATGAGAAGAGGTGGAAGCTTTCACGAATACAAACGCATGATCGAGCAAATCAGAGAAATAGAACCAAATATATCCATAAGAACAACTTTTATAGTAGGATTTCCGGGAGAAAAGGAGGAAGACTTCGAGCAACTTCTAGAGTTTGTTCGTCAGATGCAATTAGAGAGTGTAACAGGATTTATCTACAGTGAAGAAGAAGGGACACCTGCAGCGACTCTCACAGATAAAGTAGATAAGAAAACAGCTAAAGCACGATTGACTCAACTTTTAGAAACTCAAAGAAGCGCAGCTATACAAACAAAGAAAAGATTCTTAGGTGAAGAGATAAAAATTCTAATAGAAGGTCAATCTGAAGAAAGCCAATATCTATTTAAAGGAAGAAGTTACTTTATGGGACCTGACGATATAGACGGTTATATACTAGTAACTGGAACTAACATTAAACAGCCGGGATTCGTAAATGGAAAAATTACAAAAGTATGGGAAGATGGAATGTACGCAATAGCAGTATAAGGAAATAGACATGCTCGTTATAGAAGATATACTACAAAAAAGTGATCTGCCTAAAGACGGTATTATAACTATAGGTAATTTCGATGGTCTGCATTTAGGCCAGCAAAAGCTGATAGAGATAACTTTAAATTCAGCAAAAAATAGAAAAGCTCCTTCCCTACTTTTAACTTTCTATCCACATCCCAGGACAATATTAGAAAAGGGTAGATTTAAAAATATCTTAACACGAGAAGAGAAACTAGAAAAAATAGAACAATTAGGAATAGATTACTACCTGGAAATCAAATTTGACTACGAATTTTTAAAACACTCTGCCTCCTGGTTTGTAGAAGAACTACTAATACAACGGCTCAAACCTCAAAAAATTGTAATAGGAGAAAACTTCAAGTTTGGAAACAAGAGAGAAGGCAATGCCATTTACCTAAAATCTTTTTGTGAAAACTTTAACATAGAAGTAGAAATAGTAGAATTAGTTACTAGAGAAGGATCAATTGTATCTAGCTCCCTTATTAGAACTCTTATTGAAAATGGAGAAATAAAAAAGGCCAACTACTTTCTAGGATATCCATACCCATTAGGTGGGAAAGTCTTTCCTTTGTTAGGCAGAGGAAACAAAATAGGGTATCCTACAGCTAATATCTCTCCAGAAAAAGATCTACACCCTAAGATAGGTGTATATGCCGGAGCAGCCAAATACAAAAACACTCTCTATCCGGCTGCTATCAACATAGGCACAAGACCCACCTTTGAAGACACAACAAAAGAACCTATTATCGAAGCGTTTATTCTAAACTTCGCAGAAGATATAAGAGGTAAATACTTAAAATTATTTTTTTTAGAAAGGCTACGAGACGAAAAACGATTTGGTAGTATAAAAGAACTTTTACAACAAATATATATAGATGTCAAAAAAACGAGAGAAATATTTGGTAGACAGGCAAACTATGCCCTCTTATAGATTAAAAGAGTTTACAAAAATTAGGGTAAGTCAGTTGGCCACTTCTTTAAAAAAGATAAACGTACCACTAATAACAATAATAGCAAAGCGTAATTCACCTTATATAGTGCCGTTTTTAGGAGAAGGCCAAGGAAGTGAACTGTTCATAACAATTTCGGTTGAAGAAGATATACAGTGTATAGTTTTCTCTCCCTCAGATTACTATACAACCGTTGAAAGTGGAGTCCCCACCACCATAGCAAAGCCAGCGAACTGGGACGGTAATATATATAAAACAAGAGCTAAACAAATAGTAAACTACTTAAACAGCAATATTTACCCTAAAAAAGTAGCGTTGGCGGGAGAGATCCACTTTTCCTTATGGAGTTATCTTCAGGAAGAGCTGCTTAAAAACGGATTTGAAACAATAGCTGGAGACCAGTTTCTAGAAACTATATGGAGAACCCGTATAGATTGGGAACTTAACGAGATGTTTAAACTAGCGAAAGTTCTAAGAAAGGTATTTAGGTATATAAAGCAAAAATTCAACGCTTCCGAGATAAAAAATAATTTACTATATCTAAAAAATAAGCCTTTAACGGTAGGCATACTTAGAAGTTATACTCTTTCGGCTTTAGCTAAGGAAGGTGCCTTTTTGCCTTACGGGGATATTTTTGCTTACGGAAAACAAGCTGCAGAGTTACATGTAACTTTAAGTGACGATACTCCAATACCAGCTAATACACCAGTTATCATAGACCTATATCCTCAAAAAAACCTCTTCATAGACGTAACCAGAACCATATGGAAAGGTCATCTATCCAAAAAAGAAGACGAAATGTATACTACAACAAAACTCGCTTTAAAGATAGCAGAAAAAGAGATACAAACCTTGGTAAAAGAGGGTAAACCAGTTTCGGCATTTTCTATCCAAGAAAAAGTTATAGATTTACTGAAAAAAAGAAAAATTCAATTCGGTAATTTCCAAAACATAGAGGAAGGGATGCTTCATTCTTTAGGACATGGAGTTGGTTATCATTTACATCAAGCTCCTTTTTTCATAAAAACCAGCGACAAAACTTCGTTAATAAGACCAGGCGATACATTCACATTAGAGCCGGGGATATATTCATTTAAAGATGGATTTGGGATAAGAATAGAAAATACTTATTATATCCACCCTTCCCAACTGCAATTAATAAACATAACTAAATTTTACTAATCTAAATTAATAACCTCCCCACCTAGCATTACTTTCAGGTGTAGGTACACCAAAAATTCGCTGCTTTATCTGTTTCCTTTTTTTATCATTTTTATCAAATGCTGGAGGAGGTGGAGGAGGTACATTGGGCGCCTGTTGAGTTTCTTTTAAGTTAAATTCTGGAGGAGGTGGGGGAGGTTTTTTTAAACTCTTGCTTTGAACACTCTTATGAGTTTTAGGTCTAGGTGGAGGAAAATCTACCCTTTTAACTGATAACCCTTTCTTTTTAGACCCTTTCTCTTGGCTAACAACTCTGCCCTTAGAAGTATCAGAAGAACTTATAGAAGTTTCTAATTTATCTTCAAATAGACTCTCCAATAGAGAGGAATCTTTATATTTAAGGTGAGAGATTCCTTGAGATGTAAATTCAAATTCTATAATGGCTCTCCCGACTAAATTGCTATCTAAGATTAAAGGATTATCTTCCGCAACCGTTAACATAGGATTCTTAGAAAAAGCTTTTTTATACTTATCGAGAGCTTTTTTATTTTTACCTAATTTTTCAAAAGCTATTCCTTCGAGAAAAAGAGCATAAGCATTGTTCTCCTTTAAAGGTGCAAGTATTTCAAGTATACTTTTATATCTATCTAACGATAGATACAATAAAGCCAGATTAATTCTGGCTACAACAAAATTAGAATCTATCTCCAATGCTGTCTTATACTTTTCTTCCGCTTCCTTATATCTTTTAGCTAAAACTAACAAATTACCCAGATCGTTATAAAGTGCAGGATCAGTAGGAGAACTTTCAACCTCTTCAATTTTTCTTTTTATCACTTTATCTAGACGTGAACTAAAACCTATTAATACAACAGCAAGTGTTATCAGGGCAACAATTTTATTCAACCTCATTTTTTTCTCCTTTTAGCAAGAGCTATCATCTTCAATTTCACTTTACCATCTTCTGTAACAATTTTACATACTACACGTTTTGTTCCAGCTTTTTTAGACACCTCGGCAATACGTTTATTTATCATATTTTTAAAGGTTACCAAATCTGAGGCAGGAGGTTTACCTTTAAGTTGCTCCAACTTTTTAAAAATAGCAACTGCACCCTTATCTAGATCTACAGAACTAAAATCTATACCTTTAGTAGGATCCAACTCTCCTTTTTTATCTTTATCGCCAGTTAAACCCTTACCTGGAACAGTTTCTTTTCCCATCTCTATCAAGCGTAATTTACGAAGAAACATTTCACAGTAAGTGTTAAATCGAGACTCTAGCATTGAAAGTCTGAACATATCTACTCGTCTCGGAAGACCCTTGACTTGCAACCTCCTTATTCTATGGAAAAGTTGTAATCTTTCCTTCTCGGGCGGTATGTCAAGATCACCGCTGAAGTATCTCCTGTACAAAATTTCTAGCTCTTTTATAGCTTCTTCTATAGCGCGAAGTTCCGCTTCTACCTGCTCTCTTTTATACCCTTCCACACTGCAGACCTCTTTCTTGATTATTATATATATATGATTAGCAGAGATAAAAAACTGTTATTAAGGAAAATACCTCAGATATCGAGAATCTTGCAAGAATCTTCTATAAAAAAACTATCTACAATTTACGGAAAAACGGTCGTATCGTTAGCCATTTCCAAAATAATAGAAGAACTGAAAAAATCTATAAACAACGAAGAAGAGTTAAAAGATGCCCTAAATTCTCTTGCAGCAAACGTAGAAAAATATATAAAAAATACAATCATACCTTCTATTTCTAAAGTAATTAACGCTACTGGGACGCTTATACATACAAACCTAGGGCGTACACCTTTAGACAATGATATACTTACGTATTCTCTAGCAGTACTGACGCGCTATATAGATCTAGAATTCAACTTATATACAGGACAAAGAGGCGATAGGCTTTGGAGAATAGCTAAAATGTTGAGTATTATAACCGGATGCGATTCTGCACTGGTTGTAAATAACAACGCGGCAGCTCTATATCTGGTGGGAAAAACTTTTGGAGAAGGCAAAGAAGTAATTATAGGAATGGATGAAGTTATAGAAATCGGAGACAATTTTCGGCTAATGGAAATACTAAAAGCCAGTGGAACAAAAGTCCGCATTGTAGGTTCAACTAACAAAACTTACATATCGGATTACAAAAACGCAATATCGCGCGAGAAAACAGGATTCATACTAAAAGTAAAAAAAAGCAACTTTAATATAGAAGGATTCACTACTTCCCCTACAGTAAAAGAACTAGTCAGATTAGCTAAAACGGCTAAAATACCCCTGTTTGTAGACGAAGGTTCTGGAAAACTGATAGATACAAACAAAATAGATATACCTTTCCCCAGCGTTAAAGAGTTAATAGATATGGGAGTAGATCTTGTTCTGTTTAGTTCAGATAAGTTACTATACGGGCCACAAGGAGGAATAATAGTAGGTAAACATATCTTGATAAATAGACTCCGCAAATCGCCGCTCTATAGAACATTCAGAGTTGGTAAGTTTACAATTGTGTATCTAGAAAAGTTACTCTCAAGTATACTTATAGAATCAAATATGCCAATTGAAAAGAATCTACCCGATCTTGGGAATATAAATAAAAGAACAGAAAAGATAAAAAAAGTAGTAGGAGGAGAGATAATAAAAGATTGCAGTTACCTAGGTGGAGGCTCAGGGGTGTTAACGCCGATAGAAGTTCCTGCACTCGCTTTCCCCTACAAGAAAAAAACCTTAGAAAAGCTTTTGCTATCTAATCCTCCAATTGTACCTCATGTAAAACACAACAAAATAATTATCAACTTAACAACAGTATTTCCTGATGAAGATAAAATTGTAATCGAAAGATTGAAGCAAATTCTGTATGGCAAAAATTCTTCTTGTTGAAGACAAAGACTCTTTGCGTAAAATGTTGGTAACAGCTCTTAGAAAAGCTGGTTTGGATATCAGTGAAGCTACCAATTATTCAGAAGCAGTTACCCTCCTTGAAAATATGGAGTTTGATCTTATCATCACAGATCTAAAACTACCCGATAAGAATGGAATAGAAGTAGTTAAATTTGTAAACAGAAAAAGTTTAGATATACCTATATTCATAATCACCGCATATGGCACTACCCAGACAGCTATAAAAGCATTTAAAGAAGGAGTGGTTGAATTCTTGGAAAAACCTCTGGATCTAAAAAGACTGTTACAACTTATCAAAGAACATACTCTGTTAGAAATAGAAAAGATTGAAGGCATAAAAATAGTAGGAAAATCACAAAACTTTAGGAAAGTACTACGTTTGGCACAGAAAGTTGCTAGAACAAATTCCACTGTACTTTTGCTAGGAGAATCTGGCACTGGGAAAGAACTTTTTGCAAAAATTATTCATTCACTATCCCAGAGAAAAGATAAACCTTTTATTCCTATAAACTGTTCAGCCATACCGAAGGAACTTGTAGAAAGTGAACTGTTTGGTCATGAGAAGGGGGCTTTCACAGGAGCTACCAGTAGAAGGTTAGGCAAATTTGTACAAGCGGACAAGGGCACTTTATTCTTAGACGAAATAGGAGATTTGGATCTATCAGCACAGACAAAACTTTTAAGAGTGATAGAGGATGGAATAGTTGAGCCTATAGGAGGAACTCCAAGGAAAGTAGATGTAAGAGTTATAGCAGCTACAAACAAAGATCTTGACCGTTCAATATCAGACGGCACATTCAGGAAAGACCTATTTTTTAGGTTAAACGTATTTCCTATCCGTATACCTCCTCTAAGAGAAAGAAAAGAAGATATACCATTACTAGCAAAATACGCGATTATAAAGGTTACGAAAAAAAATAAACTGAGACCTCCAACACTAACCGACGAAGCTATAGAATGGTTAAAGCAAAAAAGATGGGAAGGAAACGTTAGAGAGCTTTTAAATTTTATAGAAAGAATAGCGATAATAAACCCAGGTAAAGCAATAAAAGTTAAAGATCTGGAGAAATACACTGCTAATGATTTACACTTACAAGATGAGCGTTCTTTGATAAAAGAGCTGTTAATAAAATACAAGGGAAACAGAGTAGAAGTAGCAAAAGAACTGGGCATGAGCCTAAGAACATTACAGAGAAAAATAAAAAATTACGGTCTTAAATCTGTAATCTATGAGCTAGAGGATCTTTAAACCCTGGCTTTTATTTGCACGAAATCTTCGTTTTTTATAATATACCCTTTCCCCACTGTTTTGAGAATATTTTTCTCTTTTGCCACTTTAATAGATCCTGCATCTACAATATCCTTCACGTTTAAAACTTCTGCTCTTACAAAGTTTTTAGCCAGATCAGAGTGGATATAAGACGCAAAATCGACTACTGTTTTTTCTCTTTCAAACAACCAAACTTTAGCTTCAGAACTATTAGCTGTGTAAACTTTAATTTTCGCAGTAACTTCAACTATTTTTTCCGCTAATCTTTTATGCAAAGTGATATCTATTCCAAACTCTTCTAAAAACTCTTGCCTCTCGCTAGAGTCCATACTTACTAATTCTGCCTCTATATCTATCTCGGCAGTTAACGTATAACACCCTTGAAAAGTTGTATCACTCTTTGTAACTACTATAAAAGGCTTCAAAGATATAAAGGAAAAGCCTTTCAGCAATTTACGCTCATTCTCTGAAAAATGGATTACATTAAGAGGTTTATTCTCTTCCAAAGTAGAAACAGCTTTTGATAAGAGTTTTCTCTCAAACATTTGACTGTTAGAGATTTTTCTGCCCAACTTAGATAACCTCTCCAATCTTTTTATAACAACTTCATAATCTGTCAACACAGCTAACGAGATAAAACTACCGATCTCTTTACTAGCTAATTCATTGTCATTTGCAGGCAGTAATACAACAGCGTCGTAATCTTTTAATATATCCTTATCAAGATCAAATCCTTCGAAAACGTTATACTCTATTTGCGAGTATGTAACTTTAGCTGAATCAAATATCGTTTGCAGTTGAGGCAAATAAGTATCATAAAGTTTATAAGTAAACTCTTTACTATCTACCTCTACCCCATAGATAGCAGGAAGAGGGTTTACCAGATAGTGTTTAGAGAGTAAAACACCTATTTTTAGCATTACAGAATTGTAAATCCTTTATTAACAAGTAAAGTAGGTGATCCAAAAAAACGACCGACCATAAAAAATTTAAGGTCATTTCCTATACCCACTATTCTTTTGAAAAAAAGGAAAGGTTCTGAAGCTGCTGTAAAAGTAACAGATTTGGTAAGTACACCCTTTTCTATTAAATATCCAACACCTTTGAAATAAAACGTTAGAGACCTGCTGGAGAGAAAAACAGGAGAAGTAAGATGGCTAATAAATAAGCCTTTTTTTACATTTTTAACTAACTCTTGCGGATTGCTCGCTAGCTGCGAGGGAGATATATAAAAATTTGAACTGTTAACTGTAGGGTAATCGTGAATACTCTCTCTATACATACACGCAACATAATCTTCAGAATCATTAGCAAATTGGCGTGGTGAGAGAAGCTTTACAAACCTACCTTTCTTTACTATGTCAAGTTTTTTAGTTGAAACTCCTTCATCATCAAAAGGAAACCTTACGGTTGCTCCTGGGAAATCCGCATAATCTACTATATTCACTAAAGGAGAAGCTACAAATTTGTTTTGAGAATACAAATCTAGCTCTTTCAGGAATTTATAACCCTTCTCACCTATGAAAAGAAAACTCAACTTACTTAAAATAGAAGCACTGACCTCTGGAGAGATAACAACGTAGGGAACGGAAACTCGTTTTTTAAAAGGCTCAGCTGAAATTTCAGAGGTAACCTTTCTCTTTATATCTCTTATAATTTGCATAGGTCGTATATTTTGAGCATTTTTAAATGTATAAGAGAACATCTGCTTCTTAGGTGAGAGTAGCTTTATCCTTAAAACTGCCAATTGATGCAACCGTGCTCCTTTAATACCCTTGCTACTTACTACGTAGATTAGTGTATAGGCATCCGATAGCTCTAGGGAGATAGGTACACTTATTCGAGAAGCGAAGAAAATAAATAGGAACTTTACTTGGTGATCATTTACAAGCACAGGTGATTCTTCTGGAAGTGCAATAACAGATAAATTTGGGTTGGGTAGCTCTATATACTGGTTTGCAGGTTCGGGCAACAAGGAAAAATCGCAAGGAATACCTTTAGCTGAAATAAAGAGTGACTTTTTAGAATTTGTTGCCCTTAAAGCCCATCCGTTCTCTTCATTTACAATCTTCCCAAAAGAAGTGGAAGATATTTTGTAATTGATACAAAAACTTTCTTTGAAAAATAATTCGACCTGCGAAAATTTCTTTTTTAAAGAAAATACTAGATCTTCTAAGTAATCTATCTTATTTAATGTAGCTGTTTCCACTTTGCCTTATCCGCATCTATAAGAAAAGAACTACATTTAGCCCACACAGGCACTCTCTGTTCTTCTTTAATACACCATCCGACTCCCAGTTGCACTAGATCGTTTCCTACCGAAACTATAGAATGTAAAGCTTTCACCACAGAATCGAACACCATATTTACTCCATAAGTATAAGCTGTAAATTCTCCTTTTTCTACAATAATACCGAAAGGAAATTTAACTATAAGCTTGCCTGAAGAAAGATCTATTTTACCTTCATAAGCATAAGGGAAAAATACTCCACTATCTACGTGAGAGAGAGAGAAAAGGTGTTCTCCATTCTCAGTCACTATTCCCAGGTGAACAGCCCGAGGAATAGGAGAAAAATGTCTAGAAGATCTTCTTGCGCAGTTAGGTTCGCACGAATATATGTGCCCATAGGTCTTATCTGACACAAAACCAGAAATTTTACCTCTTTTAACCAAGAAAACTGTAGTGGTGGAAGCCGGATTGTTTTCATGATCTACAAAACCGTTGCTAGCAGATATGCGAAGGCTATTATAAACGGACAGAAAATGCGGTGCTAGCTGATAACCTATAAATTTTGCAGGATCAAATCTATCCCCAAATCTATCTATTTCTAAAAAGTGTCCTACCGCTTCATGAATAAAAACGGCTGCAGCCTGAGGAGCCAATATTATACTACTCATAAAATTACTATCTATCTTTTTTACCAAAGGAAGCTTTTTATTAACAAGCTTTAGAAATTTAACGATTCTGACAATCTCATCCAAAGATGCTAGTAAAAAAACAAAACGTTTATCCTTGTACTTTACAGATAAGCTATACCATCTATCCTCCACAACATCTGTATACCCCATATCATTTATAGCTTCCCAAAATTTCCTAACTCCAATTATTTCCAATACCGCTTGTTCTCTCAGTTGATCATAGACCCATCCCATAAAATCCTTTAAATCCCTTACTTCCTCTTTACTATACATCATAGGTTTTAAACTGATCTCAGGTACAGATACTTTCAACTTTCCTGAATATCCAAAAAGATCCAAAATTGTATCTTTTATCAATAGTTTATTAATGCAATCTGTGCTTTTTAAATATAAGCCATCTACATCTAATCTTCTAAGACTAAAACCCTCTTCGTAAATAATTTGTTCGTTATTGTCACAAAATTTACCCCAGACCAGAGATGTTTTATGTATTCTTTCTAAATACAATTCGTTAGTCAAAGTGTTATCTTTTTTTAACGTTGACAACATCTCTACAAAGTAATCACGGTCTGTATTCCACATTTATACTGTTCACTAAATAAATGTACAACAAAAGTAATTCTTTCCCAACGCAAACTAAGCTAACATACCTTTATATAGGTTTTACAAAAACGTTATTTATTTCTCGCCAACAACTTCCGGATAGCCACTGTTTCCACTGACTTGCAACGATAAAACTGTCTGCAAGTGTTAAAGATTCGATCTCTGCACCGGGCGCTACTAAGCACCTTTTTAAAACACTATCTTTGACCCTAGCGTTTTTCATAATAACAGAATCTTCTACGATAGAGTTTACTACCAAACTGTTAGGCATAAAACAGCTGTTAGTATTTAGATCGTACAGATGTGAATTATTTTTTCTTAACCATCCACAAACAGCGTTTAGATACCTTTTAGGAGTTCCAATATCATACCATTCAAAGTCTCTTGCCAAAACATAGAATCTATATTTTTTATCACTTGCCAGATGTGCGTATAAATCTGAAACAAACTCCAGCTTTTCAGAAGTGGAAAGGTCTTGCAAAATTTTAGTACTTAATACGTGCAATCCAGAGAAGACTAATGTCTCTCTAAAAGCATCTCCTGGTTTTACGAACCCTTTTACTCTATTATATTTGTCCACGAGTACTCCTCCATATTCTGATACATCTGCATTTTTCAAGACCAGCAACGTTACATCATTACGGTTTTTTTCGTGGAACTCTAGCAGATCTTTTATAGGCCATTTAGCAAGAGAATCTCCATTTACAACCATCAAATAATCGTAATTGAAAACCAAATCTAGATTTAAAAGGGCACCTAAAGTGCCTCGCAACCACTTCTCTTTAGAGACAATGATTTTCATAGGACTTTCAAACTGTTTGATACTGGAGATCAGCATATCTGCTAGATGGTAAGCATTTACAACTACTTTTTCAAAAGTTCCAGATAGTTGTGCCAAAGTAAGATAGATTAAAGGTTGCTCTCCTATAGGTAACAACGGTTTCGGTACAAAACAGGTCAGTGGATGTAATCTTTCTCCCTTTCCAGCAGCTAATATAAAAGGGAGAAGACTACTTTTCATTCTCGAAAATCATATCTAATGGAGCGTTTGGATGTTGTTCACGGTACTCGTCGTAAAGCTCTACATAACTCTTTTTTTCAGCGTTTTCTGGATCCAATCCACATCTTAGTGCAACTTTCTCGCTTCCCATACCTTCAAATTCAACAAAATTACCTATGGGAGTTCTATCCAGGTATATAGTAACTCCTCCAAGACGCCATACCTCTCTTATTTTTTGATATCGTCTCATCACTTTATATCCTAGCAATTCTAGTATCTTTCGCATTTTATATGGATTTTCAACTCTAGTTTCTATCTCTTGACGTATCTTTACTCCCTCCTTAAACGTAGGAGGTCCTTTGAAGGATATAATTCCTCCATTATTTTCTATACGCAATCTCAGTACACATCCTATATTTTTAAGTTGATCTTTATGATCGAAAATATAGTTATCTTCCAAAACGGGCACTCCCATTTTCTCCGCTTGCAACTCTCGTAGTTTTTCTCTTATTAGAGAGTGCTCCACATTTGAGAATTTCAACTCCCTTTCTATTTCGTACTCACCGCTAACCATAATTAAAGGTTACCCACAGCAACTAAAAATTCCGAAACTGTTTCTATGCCTTTGAACAATTGATTCAAGCTAAATTTTTCGTTAGGAGAGTGTAGCCCATCATCTGGCAAACCAAATCCTACAAGCAATATAGGTACTCCTAAGGTTTCAAAAAAGGTTGATACAATTGGTATTGTACCTCCTTCTCTAACTTTCACAGGTTTTCTGCCCCATACCTCTTCAATTGCATTTTCCGCCAATCTAAAAATCTCTCCTTCTAAATTTATAAGTACAGGTCTAGCTACAGAAAGTAGTTCCACATCAACATTTACACCAACAGGAGCAAGATAGCGAACGTAGTGTTCAAAATAATTGAAGATATTCTCAGGAGTCTGCCAAGGTACAAGTCTCATAGAAACTTTAGCTCCAGCCCAAGCTGGTATTATAGTTTTTCCTCCTACTCCTTGGTAGCCACCAAAAATACCGTTTACATCACAAGTAGGTCTAGCCCATATACGTTCTAGAATAGAGTAATCCTTCTCTCCTCCAGCTAACTCTGGAACACCTATACTTTCCTTATACTTTTTTTCGTCAAACGGCAGCTGTGCCCATTCTTTACGTTCCCATTCTTCTATGTCTTTAACTTCTTCGTAAAAATTTGGAATAGTGACTTTACCCGATTCTTCATCTATAAATTTCCCAATAATTAATGCCAAAGCATTAGCTGGATTTACCACCGGACCACCAAACACTCCGGAGTGTAAATCGTTAGACGGACCGGAAACTCTAATTTCCGTATAGACCATTCCTCTTAAACCGTATACAACAGACGGATATCCAGGTGCATACATAGCAGAATCTGAGATAAAAACAGCATCACATGCTAACAGCTTACCTTGGTCTTGAATAACGAACGCTTCTATAGTTTCGCCGCCAGATTCTTCTTCTCCTTCAAAGATAAATTTCACGTTAGTTTGTAAATCGTTAGATTCTAGCAAATATTCCACGGCCTTCAGATGGATAAACAGCTGACCTTTATCATCTGTTGCTCCTCTAGCATAAATGTTGCCATCCCTAATAGAAGGGGAAAAAGGAGGTGATTCCCATTCATCAAGAGGATCGGGTGGTTGAACATCATAATGTCCATAAAAAAGTATTGTTTTCTTGTTGGGATCCACTATCTTCTCTGCGTACACAAGAGGATAACCATCGTCCGACTCGATAACTTTTGTATCTAACCCTATAGCTTTACAATGAGATGACAAAAACTTTACTGCGTTCATAATATCACCGGAATATTTTGGATCTGTAGAGACAGAAGGGATTTTTAGAAATTCAACTAAATCGTCAATTATCTTATCTTTCTTTTGATCTATCCACTCTCTGACTTTTTTACTACTCATTTATAACCTCCCTCCTTTATAAGTGTATCACCAATCGCCTTTATGGAACTTAGCTATTACAAACCAAAATAAATTATTTATTGTATGAGCTATAGCAGGCGCTACTATACCCCCTGTATATTCTTTCATATATCCAAGAAATACTCCTGCTGCAAAAGTCCATACAAAAAGTATCAATTTAGTAAATTTATCTATTTCAATTAAAGCAAGAGAAGGCAAGTGGGCTACAGCAAACACGAACGCAGCAGTGTAGAGTCCAAATTTAACTTGGATAACACCTCTAAAAAGTGCCTCTTCGCCCACACCTGATAGAAGAGAGAGTATTACTATTCCCGTAACAGTCAATCCTCCCACTATACTTATTAGTTCTCTAAAAAGTAGTCGTAGATTAGGAAAAAGGTAGATAAAAAAGTGCCCTGCAACTACAAGAGCAATACCTCCACCTATTCCTAACAGTACAGCTTTTATAAGATAGTAAAGATCTACTTGTAAATCGCTAGCGTAATATAAATATACAGCAAAGAAAAGAGCATATATTATTAGAAAGGGTAATAGGGAAGTATTTGAAGCTTCTGTTACCATGCTTTTTTACCAGTTCTCTCCCAGTCATCGATAAACTTTTTTAATCCCACATCTGTCAAGTTATGGTTAAACAGCTGCATATACGTCTTAAAAGGCATAGTACATATATCTGCTCCCATTAAAGCAACTTCTAAAACGTGGTAGGGATGTCGTATGGATGCTGCCAAAATTTCTGTTGAAAAATGGTAGTTTTTGTAAATAGTTACTATTTTAGCCACAAGATCTAATCCAACCTCACCTATATCATCCAATCTTCCCAAAAAGGGCGAGATATAATTAGCACCCGCCTTAGCTGCTAACAAAGCCTGTATAGGAGAAAAACACAAAGTTACGTTAGTTTTTATACCCAACCTGGAGAGTTCAGTAACAGCGGCCATGCCTTCTTTAGTAGAAGGTATCTTGACAACCACGTTAGGAGCAACACTAGCAAGCAGTTGTGCCTCTTTTACCATTTCATCTTTTACAGTGGCAAGAACTTCTGCACTCACAGGTCCTTCCACCATAGATGCTATTTCCTTTACAGTAGGTAAGTACTCTTTACCTTCCTTAGCTATAAGAGTAGGATTTGTTGTAACACCGTCAAGAATTCCTATATAAAGAGCTTGCTCTATCTCTTTTAATGAAGCTGTATCTAAAAAAATTTTCATTTTCTCCCCCTCCTTACTCTTCTTCTACCGAGTTTCTAACTCTAGCTATAGCCACCACTTTATCACCGTGATCTAAATTAATTATTCTAACACCTTGAGTCACTCTACTAGTGCCCCGTACACTTTTTACATCTGTTCTTATCACCTTACTCTTAGCTGTAACTGCAAGTATTTGGTCCTCATCCCTAACAGCTTTGAAAGCTACTACTGCACCAGTTTTAGGGGTTAGTTTTATACCTTTAACACCTATACCTCCTCTATGTTGACCCTTATATTCTTCGACCAACGTCTTCTTAGCCCATCCAAATTCAGTAATAGCAAGTATGAAAGGATCCTCATCTATAACCTCCATGGTAACTACTTCATCGTCCTCTCTCAGCGCTATACCTCTAACTCCTCTAGCTTCTCTTCCCATCACTCTAACTTCGGTAGCTGGAAACCTTATAACTTGCCCATTGCGCGTACCCAACAATATATCGTCATCATTTTTAACGTACTTAACACCTAAAAGGGTATCCCCTTCTGCTAGACCGATAGCCTTTATTCCTGTACGTCTTATACCGAAAAAATCATCTACTTTTGCTTTTTTTACAATACCTTTACGTGTAACAAAAATCAAGTGCTCTGAGACTCTCTTTCTATCTACTACAACTATGCCTGCAATCTTTTCATCTTCAGATAAATTAAGAACATTTATTATAGGTCTTCCTCGACCACTTACTTCACCTTCAGGAAGGTTATATACTTTCAAATTATAAGCTCTTCCTCTTTTAGTAAAAAGTATTAGATCGGAATGATTAGAAGCTAAAAACAGAGATTCTACGAAATCACCTTCTCTAGTATCTATTCCTTTTTTCCCTTTTCCCCCACGTTTTTGAATTTTATATTTAGCCAGAGCTGTTCTTTTTATATACCCCTTCCTAGTTAAGGTAACAACCATTTTCTCATCGGGTACAAGATCCTCAAACAAGATCTCTTTTCTTTCAAACTCTATAATTGTTCTCCTCTTATCTCCAAATTTCTCTTTTAACGAAACTAATTCTTTAGAAATCTCTTCTAAGAGCAAATCTTCGGAGGCTAATACTTTTTCAAGTTTATATATTCTCTCTTTTAGTTGAGCAAACTCTGTCTCTAGTTTATTCCTCTCTAAATTTG
Source organism: Thermoanaerobaculia bacterium (assembly GCA_027078415.1). Taxonomy (GTDB): domain Bacteria; phylum Acidobacteriota; class Thermoanaerobaculia; order JALWYX01; family JALWYX01; genus JALWYX01. The sequence continues at coordinate 20,494 of JALWYX010000068.1, read as the reverse complement.
TAAGTCTTTGCAATCTCATCTCCAGAATAGCTTGAGCCTGGAGAGAAGAAAAACCAAACTCATCTATCATTCTATTTTTGGCTACATTAACATTAGCACTCGATTTTATTAGAGAAATTATCTCATCTATTGTATCTAGAGCTGTAAGTAATCCTTCTACTATATGGATTCTTTCCCGTGCCTTACCAAGTTCATAACGAAACCTTCTTGTTACTATCTCTTTACGATGATCGACAAACAGATCTATTATTTCATAAAGATTTAGCACAACCGGTTTGCCTTTATCGATAGCGAGTAAAGTAGCGTTAAACCTACTCTCTAAAGGAGTAAGACTATAGAGATTGTTTATCACCACTGAGGGTATAACGTTCCGGCGAAGCTCAATTACTATTCGAATTCCCTCTCTGCTGGATTCGTCTCGTATATCTGTAATACCATCTATTTTCTTTTCTCTAACTAGTTGGGCTATGCGTTCTATAAGTTTAGCTTTGTTAGTTTGGTAGGGTAGAGATTTGACGATTAAAAATTTTTTACCTTTAGTTGTTTCTTCTTCAATTATCTCTCCTCTTACTGTAAAAGTGCCTCTACCTTCTTTATAAACTGTAACGAGTTCCTGGCTTCCTAATATTACTCCCCCGGTAGGAAAGTCTGGACCTACTATCTTTAAGCACAAGTCTTCCACTGAGACTTTTCCTTTACGTTCTATAAATAGTAATACGGCATCTATAACTTCATTTAAATTATGAGGAGGAATATTAGTTGCCATACCAACCGCTATACCCGAAGCACCGTTTACCAATAGGTTGGGGAAAGATGCTGGTAGTATAACAGGTTCTAGTTCAGTATTATCATAATTTGGCCTCCATTCTATTGTATCTTTATCTATATCATCCCCTATCAACTCTTCTGCTATAGGAGTTAATCGAGCTTCTGTATATCTCATAGCTGCAGGAGGATCGCCGTCTATGGAGCCGAAATTGCCTTGACCATCTATCAATGGGTAACGTAGGGAAAAATCTTGCGCCATTCTTACCAAAGAATCGTATATAGCAGAATCGCCGTGGGGATGGAATTTACCCATAACTTCTCCTACCACCCTTGCTGATTTCTTAAATGGTTTATTATGCTTTATTCCCTGTCGCCACATCACATAGAGGATTCGTCTGTGAACAGGTTTAAGTCCATCCCTAACATCAGGAATAGCTCTACCTACTATAACGGACATAGCGTAGTCCAGATAACTACGCTTAAGCTCTTCTTCTATATCAACTGTTAAAATCCTTCCACCCTTTAGATTATCCATAATGTTCTCCTAAGATTTTCTTATATATCTAGGTTGGCTTCTAAGGCGTTTTCTTTTATAAACTGCTTACGAGGTTCGACCTTTTCTCCCATAAGAATAGAGAAAAATTCATCCGCTCTGATAGCGTCTTCTATCTTAACCTGGAGAAGAACTCTACGTTGTGGATCCATAGTAGTTTCCCATAACTGTTCGGGATTCATCTCACCAAGCCCCTTATACCTCTGGATATATAGATTATTAAGAGCCTTCTTCTCTAAAGCTTCAAGAGCCTCTTTTAAAGATCCGTATTCATATTTTTTCCTGTCAGAGAGCGACATCACCTTAGCAGGTAACTCAGAAAGATCGATTAAATCCAAATAAAAAAGAGAGGGCAGAACACTATGCCCAATACTATCCCACCCTAATTTTATTTTTCTTCCGTCATCTAATATAACTAATAGATCGTAAGTACTATGTTCAGAATCAAATGCCTTTTCAACGGAACAAACGTACTCCGATTGTTCTAAGACAGTAGCTAACTTTTCTACCTTTGTACTATCGGCAAAATCCTCTTTCTTAACAAAATGAGCACTTCGTAATGCGTTTAACAATCTATAATCAAGTCCTAAACGTTCTACATAGATCTTCCAGTCAAGAGCTTTTTTCAACCTCTTTATAAAATTAACAAGTTCTGTACCTTTGAAAGTTTTTCCACCTACTTCTACTGAATAGTGTTCCTTAATCCTATCTAAAACGAACTGTTCCAGCTGCTCTTGTGTATGAAAATAGCGTTTGTTCTTTCCAATTTTCACCATATACAGAGGAGGTTGAGCTATAAACAGATGTCCTCTTTCGATAAGTTGTGGCATCTGTCTGAAAAAGAAAGTAAGCAAAAGTGTTCTAATATGACTACCATCTACATCTGCGTCACACATAATTATCAGTTTGTTATACCTCAACTTAGATATATCGAAACTTTCATCACCAATACCTGTACCTATAGCTGAAACTAGAGTTTTTATTTCATTGGAACTTAAAATTTTATCCAACCTAACTTTTTCTACATTCAATATCTTACCTCTTATAGGTAGAATAGCTTGGAATCTACGATCCCTTCCTTGTTTTGCGGAACCTCCTGCAGACTCACCTTCAACTATAAACAGTTCTGTAAATTTTGGATCCTTTTCTGAACAATCAGCCAATTTGCCGGGTAGATCTGTGGACTCTAAGTTCCCCTTTCTACGTGTAAGTTCTCTAGCTTTCCTAGCGGCTTCTCTAGCACGTGCAGCGTCAACTATTTTTTGAACAATAGCTCTAGCAGTTTTAGGATTTTCCTCTAGAAAAGCAAAGAGTTGATCATTAACAACTCGTTCTACCCATCCTCTAACTGCAGAAGTAACTAACTTGTCTTTAGTTTGAGACGAAAAGCGTGGATCTTTAATTTTCACAGCTATAACGCTTGTCAATCCTTCACGTATATCTTCTCCACTTATATCTATCTTAAGATTCTTAATCGGTTGATATTTAGCAAGATAACTATTTACAGCGCGAGTTATACCTCCCTTAAAGCCAGCCAAGTGAGAGCCACCATCTCTATTTTTTATAGTGTTAGTAAAACATATGATATTTTCTTTATAAGCAGTGGTCCATACAAGAGCGATCTCCACTTCTTCAGGAACACCATCGTTAAATCTGGTATCCTTTAGATAGATTGTCTCGTGTAGTTTACTTTTTCCTCTTGTTAAATGTTCTACAAAACTTTTTATTCCTCCCGAATAGGAGTAGAGCTCTCTTTTACCGGTACGTTCATCGTATATAGATATAGTTATTCCTCTAATGAGAAAAGCCAGTTCTCTTAACCTCTGAGCAATAATTTCATAATTAAACTCTAGAACGGAAAAAATTGTAGGATCTGGGTAAAACCGGATTTTGGTACCCGTAGTTGAGGTAGTACCTATTCTCTCTATAGGTTTCTTAGGAATTCCTCTTTCATATTCCTGATACCAGACTCCTCCTTCTCTGTGGATTTCCAATTCCAATTTTTCAGACAGAGCATTAACTACCGAAACACCTACCCCGTGCAAGCCACCTGAAACTTTATAGGAGCTGTGGTCAAACTTTCCTCCTGCATGTAACTCTGTCATTATAACTTCGGCAGCAGAACGTCCTTCTCCTGGATGAATATCAACTGGAATTCCTCGTCCGTCATCTTGAACCGTTACAGATCCATCAGAGTGTAATGTAACTTCGATATTTCTACAATAACCAGCTTGAGCTTCATCTATAGAGTTATCCACCAATTCAAACACCATGTGATGCAAGCCAGAAGGAGAATCAACGTCTCCTATGTACATTCCTGGCCTTTTACGTACAGCTTCCAAGCCTTTTAAAACTTTTATATCTTCAGCCGTGTATTTCTCACTCATTTTTACCTTCTATTTATGTGGATTTTTATCTAACAATCCCTTTAAGTAAATTATATCCTAACCCCTAGATTTATTAGCCACTTCAAATTCTATCCCGCCTTCAAACCTCCAGCTGTTTTTAGGTACATAAACTCCTACTGCTCTTTCTTTATTTACAACCCCGAAAGTAACAGCTTCCTTCCAATAATCGTAAGCAACACCGTTTTTTGAATGTATTGCGAAATCTACAAAATATCTACCTTCCACAAGTCTTAAATCTTTCAATGTAATCTCTACTTCACCTTCTCCTGTAAATTTCAACGGTCTAAAGGAGAGCAGATGAGTATTACTTCCCCATACCTCTATCCCTTTAGAGTTGCGGATAGCTATACCGAAAACAAAATCTACCAATTTTTCATTACTTCTTACTTTAGCTACTACTTTTGCATCTGTAGGAACCAGCAGGGTATAACTTTCCTTTCCTTCCGAGAACAGTTTTATCGAAACAATCTCTGCTTTTCTATTTCCCCATCTAAGTTGTTCATTTGGAGTAGCGGTTGCTTTTCTATTTTCGACTTTTGCATATCTACAATGTGCAGAAGATCTATAACTATCTATCACTTTTCGTGGCTCTCCAAACATCTTTATTTCTCCACTATCAAGCCACAACACTTTATCCGCTAATCTCTCTACAAGATCGAGAGAGTGGCTTACAAATAATAACGACTTGCCTTCATATATAAAACGTTCTAAATGTTCTATACATTTCTGCTGAAAATATTCATCACCTACAGCTAAGACTTCATCCACCAGCAGGATATCAGGGGAAGAAAACACCGCTATAGCAAAACCGAGTCTTAAATACATTCCAGCAGAATAATATTTAACTGGGAGATCTATAAAATCATCTAATTCAGCAAACTTTACAATATCCTCCATTTTATTTTCTACTTCTCGCCTTTTAAGTCCAAGAATAGCACTTGCTATCAATATATTTTCTCTTCCAGAAACTTCAGGATGAAAGCCTGTGCCAAGATCTACTAGAGTTACCACTTTTCCATAAGAACGCACGTAACCATCTGTAGGAGATAGAATTCCTCCAACGATTTTAAGTAAAGTGGATTTACCAGAACCGTTGTTTCCTATAATACCTATGCTGCTTCCCCATTCAAGGTCAAAAGATATTTTTTTTAACACCTCTTTTCTTGCATTGCAATCTCTATATCTGCCCAACAAAAGGTTTTTCAAATTACCTGCCTTCAGACGTGCATGCGAGTAGAAATACTCTTTGGAAACTTTCCTGACTTCTAGAGCAATTTTCATACTACCTCTACAACAACTTTAGACAATTTTGAGTACAATACAAAGGCAACAGCGTAGCTAAGAATTACAAAAGTTACAACCAGCAACACAATATATTTCAAATTCACAAAATTTTCAAAAAACACGAAATGATAGATTGAGAATAGATAGCTGAAAGGATTTGAAGAAATAATGACATATACCCATTTATGGCTACCAAAAATGCTTTGGTCCAACGGGTAAAGTATAGGACTTAGAAAAAATAGTACATTAAGAAGATTCACAAGTATATCTTTTACATCTTTGAAGAAAACTTGCAGCAGTGCTACTGAGATAGCTAAAGGAACGGTTATTATGAGTTGCACCATTATAGGTATAGGAATAAGGAAAAGTGAAGGTGAAAAACGCAGATATCCTAGAAGAGAAAAAACTATAAATATAGCGTAAGTAAGCGATAAAGCTAGCAGAAAATGAAACATATGACTAAGAACGTACATAACAGGCAGCACAGAAATGGGAAAGTTAGATTTTTTTACCAACTCAGCGTTACGTGTAAGAGATTCAGCCGCATCCACGAGCGAAGAAGATAACCATAACCAAGGAAATAGACCGCTTACTAAAAATAGAGCGTACGGCTCTACTTTAGCCCATTTAGGAGAGAATATGAAATCAAAAACTAGGTAATAGGTAAAAAATAGGAGAAGGGGATTTAAAAGGGACCATATAACTCCTAAAATGGTCCCTCTATACCTCGCACTAACCTCACGTTTAGTTAAGATAAAAAGCAAATAGCTGCTGTTCCATATTTCCTTTAACATCAGTAAACCCTTTTCCAGAGAGAATTCTTTTTATTCCACTTGATTATTTTTATTCTACCAGCATGATTGATTCTAACACTGTAAAGCACACATCCAGGAGCAGCTATATAAAAACTAGCAGGCGAACTAGTGCCAACAGGAGAAAAACTTACAAAATCACCTCTACCAGTGTTGATAGGATCGGTTGTCTCTAGATAGCCGTCATTGACAGGATCCTTTATAGAACATTCTTGAGGTATATAAAAACCTACAACATTACCCATTCCTTCCATAAAGAAAAACTGACTCAGAGGCTTATCTACACCCCGTCGAAGATCGTTATTTCTCACTCCATCTCCATCTCCATCCACAACAAACCTAAACTTATATCCACCGTTATCCCTTTTAACTTCTAGAGCTACAAAAGAAGAACGTACTACAGCTTCACTTCTAGCTTTATATAAAAGGTATACAACTCTAACTGCAGAAAAGTAAGCCTTTTTATCGTAGATAACATTTGTACCCACAATAGCTCCATACAAAAATAACATCACTATAGCTAAAGCTACTAGTAACTCTACTAAACTAAAACCTTTTTGATACATACAAAAAAAGGGGGGCAGATACCCCCCAGATTTTATTTACCTTTTACCTCTTTTAAGCTTAACTTTTACTTTTAGGGTAGTAGCTCCCTCTACAGCTAAATAAGGTTTCAAAGAAAGAAACTTCTTTTCTCCTATTCCTTTTACCAACATAATATCTTCTATCTTTTTAAAACTGCCATACTCTTTTCTGAAAGCTATTATCCTTTCAGCTGTAGTTCTACCTACACCAGGTAACAGCATAATTTGATCTACCGAAGCTTCATTTAAATTTACTACACCTTTTTGAGCAAAAGCTGCTTCAGCAATAGCAAGAGTAAACAAAACTGAAAACAGCACCATTTTAAAACTTTTCATCACATTACCTCCTTTCCTTATTTCAAATCTTTAATCGTAAAACTGCGGTAAGGGTGTAAAGCAAAAGCGGGTACTCTCACCTCCCTTCTTTTTTTACCCTTCAAATAATCAAAAGAGGTGCCAGTAGCATAAAAACGTTGCAACACAAGCGTTTAGTCAACGCACAATAGGTGACAGTACTGTTTGTAATGTAAAAATTTTTTGACAAAAAATTCCTATACCGTTTTTAAAACCTTGCAAAACGGGCTTTTTCAAACACGCAAAATTTTTTTACAAAAAAATTGCATCTTACGACCTTGAAGGTTACAAAACAGATATTATCTACAGAACTTTAGACAAGTAAAAATTACAAAAAACAGCCTAAAGCAGGTGTCTGGAAACTATGTTAGCCAAGCTTGTCTTACTTGCAAAAAAATGTCAAAATTTTCTGACAAATTTATCAAATAAGATCTCAAACTATATTAAAGAGCAGGAAAAATTTATAGAGTCCAACCTATAAAAACAGAACATAATACCGTTAGGTTAGGGTACATAACTTTAGAGATTAAGAATATTACAATAGTTAAAATCTTTTACTCAACTTTACATTTATTATCCCGTTAATCTTTATAAAACTTGAGAAGAATAAAACCAAAAGTTACAGATACCAATGAAAGTATGCATCAGCATTATTATTACTGCAGAATCGACGTAAACTTTTCAAAACAACAATTAACTGAAGTGAATTTACCGACTTAATGGAAAGATATAGCCATTTGCAAACAACCATTCATCTCCAAAATGGCTAAGATCTATTTATCATAAATCAAGTACATACTGCTCGTTCATGAGGTTATATGCAATGGAAATTGAAATTTAGTAACTTAACAAACAATTAAAATTGGCGGTATATATTTTCCTGCTATAGCAGGACAGTCACCAATTTTAAAAAATAGAGGTTTATTCCAGCGATTCAAGAGTAGGTAACTCATTTTGTCTATGTACCACTCGAGTGTTAAACAGAACAGCTAACGATGAAGCTAAACCTTCTATTTTTTCTTTGTCACGAGAAATCCAAATAGTTAGATCGAGATTTTCGGGAAGCTCCAAGATAAGTTTAAAATATGGTTCATAGTTTTCAGCACCCTTTCCCGTAAGTTTAAGTTCTTCAACAATAACGTTGTTTACCTCGTTAAAATCGATACTTTTTCTTACTCTTTTCCAGGGAAAACCTTTAAAAACTATAATTTTATTCTCAAGAAAGTTTATAACTATAGAATCTCTATAAAGAATACTAAGCAGCGCACCTATTAAACCAGCTGCTATAAGTAAATATCGAACTATTGTTGGAATAGGAAAAGAAAGGAAAAAACCTGCAATTCCCACAGCCATCAATATAACAAAGAACAAAACAAGTCCAATACGGGGCTTAACGAACTGAGCCTTTCCTTGCGTTTCCGTAATTTTGTAAAGCAAGTTTGCTCCAAACTGCTTAAAGTCGACCACTGTTACCTCCCACTACCGTTACTAAACTCTTTAAATCCAGTATACCTAAAATAAAAAGTGCTTCCTACTTCGTGTCAGAGCCTAAAGTTGTGTCGTTGTTTTTTCTTTAAACGTTTGATTTTAACGAAATGTTATGAGATCATACTATTTTTCGGTAATATTAGTACCAGTTATTAAAATAGGGTAATAGTTATGGTAGAGATAGTAGCTATAGGTCCTCATCCGGATGATATAGAGCTTGCGTGTTCAGGAACCCTTATAAAGATGCGCAAAATGGGTTACAGAATAGGAATAGTACACTTAACCAGAGGAGAAAAAGGAACGAGAGGAGATGAAATAACTAGAATTAAAGAAGCCGAGCTTGCTGCAAACATAATAGGGGCAGATGAGTTGATCTTCTTGGATTTCAAGGACTCCGAACTAAAAACAGGTAAGAAAGAAGAAGATCTTCTTATTGAGATACTTCAAACTCTAAAACCGAGCGTAGTACTATCTCCTCCTCCGTTCGAGCGTCATCCAGATCACGAAAGGGGATATAAAATAGTTAAAGACGCATGTTTTTACGCTGGATTAAAGTTTCGCGGTTCTAAAGCCCCTTGGCGGCCAAAAGCGAGATTTTGCTATATGCAACATTACACATTCGTTCCTACATTTTTAGTAGACGTAACAGAAGTGTGGGATGAAAAGGTACGTTCCATTTTAGCCTATAAAAGTCAATTCTCACTACCAAAAACGCCTGAAGAATTAACACGAGTTTCGTCTCCCCGTTTTATGAAATGGTTAGAGGGAAGACATCGATACTTTGGTGCTATGATAGGAGCAGAATACGCAGAACCGTTTCTTAGCGAAACACCTTTGGGGGTAGAGGACTTAACCGCCGTATCTAAAATAGTTCTTCCCTAAACTATAAATGTAAAAACACGAGCAGCGTAAATCTCACACTTGTTACGTAAAAGGCACACTATAACATCTTCTGGAAGAAATAGCCAATCTTCATAGCAGTTTATATACTCTAAATATAGTTACTTCTTTACAATACCTATCTATAGATGTTCCTTAAAATCAAAATACAAAATGACATTTTTTGTAACAACAAACTACAAAAATTGTCACCCAGTGAGAGAATTAAACTTATATAAGGTAACAGATAAAAGCTATTACAAATGGCATAATATTTGCTCTATTTAATAGGTAAATGATGAGTGAAAATTTTAAGGAGGTGAAGTTATGTTAAGAAAAAGAGGTAATTCAAAAGGTTTCACGTTGATTGAGCTGCTTATCGTTGTTGCTATTATCGGTATCATAGCTGCGCTACTTATCCCTAACTTCCTCGATGCTTTGCAGAAGTCAAAGCAGAAGAGGACAGTTGCGGACATGAGAAACGTAGGTACCGCTATGATGTCATGGTTAACCGATATGGCACAGGCTGGTGCAGCGGGAGCTCAAACATTTAAGTCAGGTGATGTTCCTGAGATTGGTCTTGATGCTTTAGCAAGCATACTTGTAACCCAATACATACAAGAGATTCCTGAAAAAGACGGTTGGAAAAATGACTACGAATACCGTTTGGATATCACCGATCTAAATAATCCTCCGGTATCTGCTATATGCTCGCAGGGTAGAGATGCTAAGGGATGCGATGGTGCCACCTACACCGTGAGCGCATTCGATCCTACAGATTATAACCAAGACATAGTATGGTCTGATGGTTTCTTTGTAAGATGGCCACAGAAGACAACCCAGTAAGTTAGTTGGGGTAGAGGTGGCTATAGAGGGGGGTTAATCCCCCCTTTTTACTTTGTTTTTTACCATCTTTAGATTTAAACTAAAATATCTACGTGCTAAAACCGAAAACGCTTTTTTCGTTGTGTTTACTTTCATGTATATCTTTATACAGTTATCCTACTAAATGGCTACAGGAGTATATAAAAATACCCACCTTTTCCCCCACGGGTGAAGAGAAAGCTTTTCTTTACATTGCATCGCTTTTAGAACAAAACGGTATAAAATACCAATTTATAACATACAAAGGTAGAACTGTAGCACTGTTCAGCAAATTAGAGAAAGATTCATCTCTTCCAACTTTAATTCTTATGCACCATTTAGATGTAGTACCTGCAGAGGGAAAACGATGGAAATACCCTCCTTTTTCAGGAGTATTAAAGGAGGGAAAAATATGGGGCAGGGGAGCTATAGATGCAAAAGGCTTAGGAATTGCTCAGTTGTTAGCATTCATTAAAATATCCAAGAATAGAGAAAAATTAAACAGGAACGTTGCTATGCTAGTAGTATGTTGCGAAGAAAAAGGAGGGACAGAAGGAGTAGGATGGTTGATTCGTAACAGAAAAGATATCTTCTTAAACAGTTGGGTTATAAATGAAGGAGGAATAGCAAAAAGATTTACAAACGGCGTAGGTTGGTGGGGTATAGAGGTTGTCCAGAAAAAACCACTATGGATAAAAATTTCAGCTAGAGGTAGAGGAGGCCACTCAGCTAGTGGATACCTAGATAATCCTTTACATAAACTACTTGTTGTACTTAACGGTATATTAGAGTTAAAATTTGAGCCTAGAATAACAGAAGCTGGAAAACTATTTCTCAAAAGGGTAAAACCATTGGAACCTGTAGGTATTGCCAAAATAATAGCTAAAGTGCTAGAAAAAAAAACCTTTGATACTCTTTTCCCAGGAATGCAATCTTTCCTCTACGATACTCTTCAGATAACCATGGTATCAGGTTCACAATCGATAAACATCGTACCAGAAAAAGCAGAAGCTTATATAGATATGCGACTTTTACCCGATACAGATATAGAAGGAGTGTTAAAAAGCATAAAGGAAAAAGCGACTCAAAAAAACTTAGAAGTAGAAATTTTACTTCAAAACCGTTATTCTCCTATATCTTCTTTGGATTCTATTGGCTTTAAAACGTTAGAAAAAGTTCTCTCAAAGGAAGCTCCTGTTGTGCCCTTCTTTCTACCAGGATTTACAGATGCTAGATTTCTAAGAGAAGCAGGGATAGATGTATACGGGATATCCCCTTTCGTATTGGATCCATTATCCACATCGGGTATACACGGCGCAAATGAATCTATTTCAGAAAAAGAATTTATAAAAGGGGTAAGAAGGATGGAAGCAATTGTTAAAGAATGGGCTTTTTAAAAACTTCATCTTTCTTGTATTACCAGCTATAACTGCCTTTGTACTTACTTTTCCTATTCTTATTCCTGATAATACTTTTGTAGGGCGCGATTTTGCAACGTTCAATTGGCCTCTTAAGAAAGTATTTTGGGAACTTTCTATTTCTAAAAAATCTTTTGCAGAATGGAATCCATACATAAATGGAGGACAACCTATACTATCAAATCCTAACTACTCCGCTTTTTACCCTCCACACTGGCTACTTCCACTACTAGGTTTTCCATGGGGATTGCAAGTTATGGTCTTTTTACACCTACTATGGGGAGGTGTAGGCGCTTCACTAATGCTAGAAAAACATGGAGTAAAAACACCTCTATCGTTGATAGGAGGTTCATTATATATAGGAGGTTGGTTTTTAGGACTAATAAGTACCTATAACTTTTTAACATCTATCTCGTGGCTTCCCTGGGCAATCTTGGGAGTTATGCATTATCTGCAAGGAAAATCTATCCTTTTTGCTTGTCTTCCTATAGTCCTATCCCTTCTAGGAGGCGAACCAGTTGCAACAATAATAATATCTCTATCTATAGCGTTGTACATAGCTGCAAAAAAAATAAACCTTATCTACCTTAAAAAGCTGATCCTGATATACACAACGTCTATACTTGTCTCTTCAATCCAATTACTCCCTACCTTTGTTAGAGTATTAAAAACCGAAAGAACCAACCAAAACAAAAGCAATTTAGTTTGGTCACTTTCTCCCCTGAGATTGGTAGAGTTTGGATGGCCTTTTTTCTGGGGTAATCCTACCAAAGACGAGGAAGGTGAATATTTAGGATGGAATATAAACGACAAAAATTACCCTTACATACTATTTATTTCTCCAGGTATCACTCTTTTTCTAGGAGCCTTAACTCTTTACTTTTCAAGAATAACACTTGATGACAAACTACACTTACTAAAAAAGTTTACGTTTTATCTAGCCATATCAGGGCTATTATTAGCTCTAAGATCCCCTATACAATCTTTCCTTATATCTATACCTCTATCCCCTTTGCGGCTTATCAGGTATCCTGAAAAATTTATATTGCTTACAACTGTCGCTTTAACGATAGGAGGGATAACTGGTATATATCTTTTATTAATTTCTGAGAAAATTAGAACAACATTTACAAAGATAGCTTACATTTTTCTATTCTTATCGTTAGCCAGGGTATTAATACTACTATCTCCCTATATAAGAAACGAGTTATTAGAATTTGCATTAGATCCTTCCATAAAAGGTACACTCCGAGAGAATATATCTTCATTTGTACTACACTCATCGTTACTAGACCTAGCCGTTGCAATAATTATAGTAATCTTACCTGTCGTAATCAGGTACAGAATGGCTTTCCTATCGCTCCTATTCCTATCATCTTCTATCCACACTTTAATTTTTAGTAAAAGTTTGTTGCGTATATATCCTACAAATCTATTTACAAAACCTCCTAAAATAGTGGATCTTTTAAAAGGAGGAAGAATTTTCCCTCAAAGTAGTCTATATTCAGGTCCCGAAATTTTTCCACCAAAGTGGCCGGTTGGAATACGACAATATATGCTTTTCCGCGAAAGACTCGACCCTTACACAGCACTCCTGTGGAAGTTACCTTACTCGCTACATAAAGACTACGACATGATGCAAACCAAATGGGGAGTTCAAAGTTTCGAACTTCTAAAAAATCTATGGGAAAAAGATAAAAGGAGCGCAAAACTTTATCTAGCTGCGTGGAATACAAGTGTTATAATATACCGTCAAACCATTGAAGATTATAAAACTTTATTAGTAAAAGGTATCACTTTAACGAAAATACCCACTTATAGGATCGAAATTATTCCACATTTTATAGATCTAGTAAACTCTGTAAATATAATAGAGTTTATAGAAGATAAAGAGAAGTTTCTACAAAAACTAGTCACTTTAAAAATAGATGAGCTTAACTACTTAGAACTGTCCCCTATTCCCATAACAAACAAAAGATTTCGTAAGGTTAGCTTAGAATATAAACTCTACATAGACAAAATATTAGTAATACCTTCACATCCAACAGAAATTGCCCTTAGTGTAGGATTTAATTACGATCCATTTTGGAAAGTCTACACATATCCAGGCAAGAAAAATCACCGCATCTATAGGTCATGGTTTGGTAAAATGATAGCTGTTATACAAGATAAGGGGTATAAATGTATAGTTTTTGAATATAAAGATCCCTATATACCTATAGGAGCATTTGCTACATTTATAACTCTAGGTATCATGTTATTTTATTTATGGAAATCGTAGAGGTATTTATATTCGTAATAGGTGCTGTTATAGGCAGTTATCTAAATGTTTTGATCTATCGGTTACCTAGGAGAATAGACTCAATTTTTACACGCTCAAGATGTGCTTTTTGCGGCTGTAAAATACGTTGGTACCACAATATTCCCATATTAAGTTTCATTTTTTTAAAAGGTCGATGTGCAAAATGCGGATACAATATCTCTCTAATTTATCCCTTTGTAGAATTAGTTACAGCTTGCGCTTTTCTCTACTTTTATAGATGCTACGGTCTGAGTATATATTTTGTAGAGAACAGTACTCTCTTTTCGATGCTTACAGTTTTAGCGTTTATAGACGCAAAATTTTACGTCTTACCAGACAAGATAACAAAACCCGGAATAGTAACAGGGATACTCTTTTCTTTTATTAAAGGAGAAGAGTATATTTTACCTTCTTTATTAGGCTTATCTGTAGGAGGAGGAATACTCTATATTCTAGCAAAGAGTTGGCAATTGCTTCGCGGGCAAGAAGGGATGGGATTAGGGGATGTAAAAATGATGGGAATGGTTGGAGCATTTATCGGAGTCAACAGGCTTATATATGTAATGTTGATAGCATCTTTATTAGGACTCATTTTTTCATTACTATCTTTTATAATATGGAAACGTCCCATAAACAAACCTTTGCCTTTTGGGGTATTTATATCAACCGCTACAATAGTTGAAATAATTTCTATATGTCTTCGAAATGGATAAAAAGGATAAATACTTACCACTATATAAACATTTACATATACTCCTTCCGTTAGCGTTACTTCTTTTAGTTACGGTAAACATATATACAACGGTTGCTTACAGAAATGTAGTTGTAGAAGAAGTTGTAAGGAAAAATAAATTTGTCAATTCTATAGGAAAACTTATAGTTAACGAATTAGAGCGCTCTTACAACGCCACAGAGCGCATCTCATCTTTAGAGTATCTATTTAGAGAAAGTCCTATTATTGTAATTCTTCTAGATTCAGAAGGCAGAACTATATATACCAATACATTAGATCAAGATTTTAGGCTATCACAAGAATTTTACTTTTCTCAAAATTTCATCGATAAAAGAGGCAAAAATTTCAAGCTTATAGTAGACACTTATCCACCAGCAACACTATACATGCGTAAAATGACTATTCTAGTTGTAACATCTGTTATATCAGTTACAGGTGTGGTTATATGGCTACTATTTTTTTTACACAGAATATTAACCCCTTTTGAAAAAGTTATAACACACATTATCAAGTCTCCAGAACACTCACGATCTATAGAAAGGTTGGAATACGTTATAGAAAATTTTTTACGACAACACACAGAAAGATCTACAAGAAACGATTCTTCTCAACTGGTTGAGTACGCGCAGACAGCTTTTATCCTGTGTGATGCTAGAGGAATTTTCTTAGTAGCTAATCAAAAGGGACGCGATCTATTTCCCAAATTGAAAGTAAACACCCCTATAGAAAGCGCACTACCTGAGCCTATACTACACTTAGTACAACGCTCTTTTAAAGATCAGACAAGAATAGTACGTGAAGAGGTAACTATCTCAGGAAACAGATTTATGGTGTCTATCGATATCCTAAAAGATAGAGACAGAATAAAAGGTTTTCTCATACTAATAGATACTTTATCGGTAAAAGAGATAGAGGTTAAAGATCGCACATTGGAAAGCGTTCTATTTTCGCTAGGAGAAATGGCTGCAGGAGTTGCTCATGAACTAAGAAACGGTCTTACAACGCTTAAAGGATATATACAGCTATTAGCTGAAGAAGCAGATGAAAAATTGCAACACTATATAGAAGAAATTTTAAAAGAGGAGAGATATTTGGAAAAAGTTGTATCAGACTTTCTGATATTCTCTACAACAAAGCCTCAACAAAGAAAGAAAGTGGATATAGGTAAAACTATCAGTAATATACTCCTTGCACTTAACCAGCAAAAAGGTGAAATAGAATTCGTATTCTCATATAAGAAAGCTTTTGTGAGAGGAGATGAGAAACTACTAAAAAAAGCTCTCTTCAACTTAATAGAAAACGCTCTACACGCAGCTTCTAGCGTTGTAGAAATAGAAATAACAGAAAAAGAAAATGGTGTTTTAATTACTATAAAAGACGATGGACCTGGTATAGAGGTGGATAATTTAGATAAAATATTTCAGCCTTTTTTCTCTACCAAAAGAGAAGGAGTAGGTCTAGGTCTTTCTATAGCTCGCAACGTAATAACTCTACACGGAGGCAAAATAGAAATAAGAAGAAAAGATAAAACCACAGAATTCCAAATCTATCTCCCTACTTAATCCATGACATAATACTAGCTACAACCCTACCACTAGCACTATTAATCCTTATTAAGTCAGGAATATAGAAACAAATAAAAAATACTTATTTTTACACAAAAGAAAGATTGGTACACTTACCAACTGAAAATGTAATACTCAAATAGATATAACGCAAAGTGCAAACTTATTTTTGCAAAGATTTATAAAACGCTAAAAATCGATACAGTTCTCTAGACAACCGTATAACTTTTGCTTAACAAATAGAATATAATGCAAACAGAGTTACAAATAAAAACTTATTTTAAACTCTTATAGAACCTATCAAAGCTGCCCTTAAAAAGATTAATATGTTATAAAGGTAAGATTGTTAAGCTCTTTCCATAAATAGATATTCTTTTAGTAAGAACTTATATACTCAGGGAGTAGGTATACATTTCAAATTTTACAATTTCCCTATTTTATCTTTAGCAACTTATAACAACAGATATATAAAGGTTACTTAATAAATCAGGAGATTTTTATTTCTATTAAAGCCTCATCGTTACTAACCGTTTTTCCTTCTTTTACAAATACTTTATTAATTACACCCGAAAAATCTGTCTGTATCTCGTTTTGCATTTTCATCGCTTCTAATACTAATAACACTTCACCCTTTTGGACATTCTCTCCTTCACTAACACAAATTTTAGCTATTTTACCTGCTATAGGAGCTTTCAACAGATAGACACCCTCGACCGACGCAGAGGAAACAGCCGACCCTGCAGCTTCTAACTGATCCATCACACAGAGTGTATAACTTTTCTCTGCAAGCGATATGGTATATTCATTATTATCTGTAACAGAATAAGTAATATATTTTTGTTTTCCGCTGTCATCTATCAGGCTGAGAGCTCCTTTTTTAACAGGCAGAGCGTTAAATTTATAAAATTTACCTTCTGCTTTTACTATAAAACCATTGTTCGTAGCTCTCTCAACCTTTACTTTGTATTCAGTACTTTTACCTTTAATAATCAGATTCATACACATCCTCCTACAGATTCTAGTCTAGCAACTTTTTTCCACATATCGTTATCTTGAACTGTCAACTTCTCTCTGTAACTCTCCAATATTGCGCTAGCTAATACAGGCAATAGCTCTTGAGCTTCATCTTTAATCAAGTCATTTAATCTTTTATCGAGATAAGAAACATCAAAATTTCCTTCAATAAAATCTTGATCACGCAAAATAGCCCTGAACAGATCAAGAGTAGTTGTTATACCCTCTATTCTAGTATCAAAAAGAGCTCTCAAAGAACGATCTATGGCCTCTTTTCTATCTCTTCCCCATACTATCATTTTGGCTATCAACGGATCATAGTAAATAGGCACTTCCCATCCTTCATAAACTCCTTCATCAATTCTCACAAATCCTCCATTAGGCCATTGCAGATAAGAGATTTTTCCAGGTGTAGGAGCAAAGTTTCTTTTAGGATCTTCAGCATACAGTCTAAATTCTATAGCGTGTCCCCAACAAGATACATTCTTTAAATCTCTTCTCAAACGTGCTCCTTCCGATATCAATATTTGCTCTTTTACGATATCAACGCCCGTTACAAATTCAGTAACCGGATGTTCCACTTGCAATCGTGTATTCATTTCAAGAAAATAAAAGTTACCTTCTTTATCGAAAATAAATTCAACAGTTCCGGCATTATAATAATCTACAGCCAAAGCCGCCTTAACAGCAGCTTCAAAGAGAGCTTTTCTTTGGGTATCGTTTATAGAGGGAGAAGGAGCTTCTTCAATAACTTTCTGATGTCGTCTTTGAATAGAACATTCTCTTTCAAAAAGGTGAATTACATTACCGTAAGTATCTCCTATAATCTGTACCTCTATATGACGAGGATTCTCTATATATTTTTCGATATATACAGTAGAATCACCAAAGCTAGCTTGTGCCTCGGAGGAAGCGGTACGGAAAGCTGATTCAAGCTCCGCTTCATCCGCTACCTTTCTCATTCCTTTACCTCCTCCTCCAGCAGATGCCTTAATTAAAACTGGATATCCTATCTTTGCTGCTACTTTACGAGCTTCTTCTATAGAACTTATAGGATCTATAGTACCAGGCACGACAGGAACTCCGACGCGTTCCATTATCTGGCGACTCGCTATTTTGGAACCCATAAGTTCTATAGTACGGGCGGAAGGACCTATAAAAATGATTCCTGCATCTTCCACTGCTCTAGCAAAATCGGCATTCTCAGCTAAAAAACCGTACCCCGGATGTATAGCATCTACTTTGGCTTGTAACGCTACTTCCACAATTTTTTCTATATTCAAATAACTCTCTACGCTCGGCGCTGCACCTAAAGAAAATGCATAATCTGCACTCAACACGTGAAGAGACAAACGATCAACATCGGAATATACAGCAACACTTTCTATACCCAACTCTCTACACGCTCTGATTATACGCAGAGCTATCTCTCCTCTATTTGCAACTAAAACTTTTTTAATTTTTCTCATCCCACAACCTCCTCCTAAGACAATAAAACAAAAAGAACACAGGACCAATAAAAGAAGCAAAAAACGTTTTTTTGCTAAAGGTTAACTCAACCGTACTATAACCCTCAGGTACCCAAAAAGCCACTCTGTACAAGTTAGCAATTGAAAAATCACTTTTTTTACCATTTATATAGAGATCAAAAAAGTTATGAGCAGGAACATTTACAACAAGTAAAGTCCTCTCCTTAGCATATACATTAAAAGTAACCTTCTCACATGATAATCGCAAATTGGTAGTAGCAACATCTTCTCTGTTTTGAGCCAAGAGATGAGTTTCATCCTCTTCAACAACAGCTGTATCAACATCCAAAAGTGAAGAAAAAGCTTTGATGCTTTCAGACAGAGAGTTAACTTTGACTACCTTTTTAGGTACATACAAAAGACCATTTCCATTCAACTCACACAGATATACTTGACCGTAACTAAGTGAATCGGTACATGCAGAAGAATTTAACGTTATCAAACTGTTTGTCCCCCAAATCTTAAACAGCTTTATCTTTGCATCCAGAGGAGCACTCCTTGCCAAGTTGATGGCAAGATAAGTACGCTTAAACGATAACCCTTCGGGAGAGGGGAAAAGGTTTATAGTTAATCCTTCCTTAATTAAATGAAACGGATAAAGTAGAAGATGCGATTTTTTAGCAAGAGTATAAGGATCTACATTTAGATTATATTCAGAAAACTTTTGTGCTTCCAAGTGAATAACAGGATCCTTTATCGCGGGTTTCGATATCAACTTATCTATATAAACAGGAGTAAACAACGGTTTTAAAAACAACAGTATAGATACTGAATGAATCAACGAGAGAACAAACGGAGATAGATTAAAAAAAACGATTATTGTTACAACAACAAATTGGATCATATATACAAAGAGAAAATAGTTAATAATTTCGGTATCTATTTCTATTATCGAAGAATAAAATATTAATAAAATCCCTATAAAAGCAAATGTAGTGTAGACGGCTATCACGTTTTTTCTAAGAATTTGATCGCCCAAAGCTCCTAAGAGAGAAAAAAAGAAGAGGAAAATTAGCCAAAATTTCACGGGAAATCGAAAAAAAGAAGGATAAAGTGAGGAGACCGCAGAGGAAGAGAGTATTATTCCCACAAGAGCACCTAATATTAGATTTTTTTTATTTACCCTCATAAGGAGGAAAGGGACAAACCCTGAAAATAATGAGAACATAAAGGGTTGATTTCTTAATATATCTACTCCCCACATAGGTATAGGTTTATTAGTAGGAGATCCAAAAAAGAGTGGAATAAAAAGATCTATTATAGAGGAAAGTGTAAAAGATGTAGCTGGCGAAGCAGAAATATAAGAGAAAGTAGTTCTACCACTTCCATCTAGAATTTCTAGAAACAAAACAAGTTGTGGTAAAGAGAGTAGCAATGCTAATATACTTGAAAGTGCAAATGTTTTGGTATCAACGTGCATAAACAGTGCAATTATCAAAGCCGTTATTACCATGGTTGGATCACCTGCTAGGAATATCAAAGCTAACGATACAGCTGCATAAATTTCTTGTTTACGTAGCAAGAAAAAAATGAAATAAGGTATAAGGGCAAGAGCAGGTATTAAATTAGGATAACTAAGAAGAGAGAAAGAAAATCCAGAAAAGGTGTAAAAAGTTGCAGCAAGTATAGAGTTGACTAAGCACAGACCTACCTGTTTCGATAAATAAAAAAAAGCTAAATACGCGAGAGATAGATGCAAAACTATATGAAGATTTAAAGCGTGCAAGGGGTCTAAGAGAAAAAAGAGTATTGTAGTAGGATAGAAAAAAAAAGAGTTAGGGTTTGCTGCGAGAGGTTCATAATTTTTCAATGGATCTAAAAATGGGAAAGATTGGTTTTCTACACAGTAAACTTGAGAAACCTTAAAAGCAAAATGAGTTCTGAGTATATCCCTAAGCCACAAAGTAGAAAAACCCGCTATCACAGGAAAAAAAGACAA
>JALWYX010000067.1 GCA_027078415.1 Thermoanaerobaculia bacterium | reverse complement strand
AAAAAGAAGTAGCCATAATAGGTTCGAGGCCTACCGGAATTGTAGCAGCACTTAACCTAATAAAGTCTGGGATAGAGTGTATAGTAATCGACAGAAGAAGACACCCAAGATTCACAATAGGAGAGTCCTTTATACCTGCCGGTTGGCATTTACTGGAAAAACTAGGAATAGACAAAGAGATAAGAAAACTCCCTCATACAGAGAAACCCGGTGCTATATTTGTCACAGCAGACGGTAGAAGAAGAACAAAAATATTATTCAAAGACGCTCTGTATACTCCCACTCCATTAGCTATCAACATAGAAAGATCCTTACTGGACGAAAAACTAGCCGCAATCTTTAAAGAAAACGGAGGAAAAATTTATGAAGAAACAACAGTTAAAGATATAAGGTACAACGGTAACTATTTTGAACTCTATTTAAAAGGACCAATAGAAAAAATAGAATCCAAGTTTCTTATAGATGCATCGGGACCAGCAACTTTTGTCGGGAAAAGGTGGGGTAGAAAGAAATATCTACCTGGTAGCCAAAAAATTTCTATCTTCGCACATTACAAAGGCGAAGGATTATTTTACCCAAATGGTTACATAACTATTGCCATATTTAAGGATAGCTGGGCATGGATAATACCACTTAGTAAAGAAAAATACTCTATAGGAGTTGTTGTAGAAAAAGATCTCTTTAAAAAACTTGTAAAAAAAATCTCTAAAGAAGAGATATTAGATAATATTACCAAGATACCTCCTATAGAAAAAGAGTTCCACAAAATTACAAGAACCACAAAAATTTATGCTAGAGCCAATTTCTCTTACTATTGCACACCTATCTCTTTTAAAAACTGCTTCCTATGCGGAGATGCTGCTCTGTTTATAGACCCCATTTTTTCAGCAGGCGTATGTGTAGGGACTCATTCAGCAAAAATAGCAACAGATCTAGTAAAACAAATAATAACAGGAAAATTATCATCTAAAAAAGCATCCTACCTGTATGAAAAAATTATCCTAGGAGTGGTGCGTGAATTTCACAAGATGATAAACAGATACTACGATCCAGATTTCAGAGATTTTTTCTTGGAAGGAAAAGGACCCTTAAATATACACAATGCAGTAATATCCATACTATCTGGTGCACTATTTCCAAAACTGAAATTCTCAGTAAGGTGGAGACTATGGGTGCTAGATTTTGTGGTTAAATCTATACACCCAATAAAACCTATAGTAAGCAGAAAAAATATACCCTCCCTCAGAGATTTTCTAAAATTTTAAATACTTATCCAGAGCACACATTTACAAAAACCTTAAATAATTTACCAATATAAATTACAACCTACTAAGACCGAAAATCTGTATATTTAACTCCCTTAAACAACAGTTACTTTGTTTCCCAAAGATAAACTACAAACTCTACAACCTATACTATCGTCTAACTATTATAAAGCTTACATAAAGTAACTCCTAATTTTTTCTAATCACGTTAATGTATCAATAAGATATATACTCCAAATATAAGTAAAAAATAATCTTTAAATCCAAATAAACTTATCTTACACAACGAAGTATTTTTACAAGTAGTATATACCCATACCTTACTATACATCTATTCCAAGATTTTCTATTTTTAGAAAGCAGAAACGGACCTTCACTGCAACCTTTAAAAAAGTGTTGCGTAGATATATAGGAACCGGGAGGTGGCAGATGGTAATGAGAGTTATAATACTATTTTTTATTGCAATCTCGTATAGATCGCTAGCAAGTAGTTCTATATTTCCACCTTTAGAACTAACTTTACAAGAAGCAGTTATTTTCGCTATCTCGCACAACCCCTCAATCCGCACCGCTTTGTACGATTACAAACTAGCAGCTAACGAAGTTAAAAAATCCTTCTCTATCGTTCACGATCCTCTTATAACAGGTACATTTTCTATCGAGGACTTCCAATCTCCTGCAGCGAGTAATCTTGATGGTGCAGAAGTAATAAAACGCAACATACGAAATTTCAACTTTGAACTGTCTAGAAACCTAAGCTGGGGTACAACCTTAGGAATTTCTCTAGATGGATCAAGATTTTCTAGTAACTCTAGGTTTCTTATTCTTAATCCCAACTACCAGAACTCCTTTTCGCTATTTATAAGGCAACCGTTGCTAAAAAACAGAGGTTCTTTTGTAACGCTAGCTCCGATAAAAGTTGCATCATTAAAGGCTTTGTTACAAAAAGAATCTTTTTACAGAAAAGTAGCCCAGATAATAAAAGATACAGTTATATCGTATTGGGATCTAGTCGAGAAAAAGGAACAACTAGAAGTCGCTAGAGAAGGGCTGAAACTCGCAAAAGAATTACATCAAGCAAATATTGCAAGAGTAGATGCTGGAGTGATGCCTAAAGTGGAACTAACTCAGAGTAGAGTAGCGGTAGTAACAAGAGAAGAAGAACTTGTTAGAGCACAATCAGCTTATGAAGAGGCCCAAACAACCTTGAAACATATACTTGGAATGCCTATAGGAGAATGGTTCAGAGAAATTTTGCCCACTTCATTACCAGAAATAAAAGACCCATCCCCTCTATCAAAAAGTGAAGCATTAAAAAAAGCAATAGATCAGAGATGGGAGATAAGGGAAGCTGAAATATCAACCAAAATATCAAAAATAGAAAAGAAAGTTGCACGTAACAAACTATTACCTTCCTTAGATCTACAAATCAGTTATGGCTATAGCGGAACGGGTGGAGATGTGGTCGTACGTGACCCTTCTACCGGAGAAATTATAGCAATTATACCGGGCTCAATAGGAGACTCTTTTGAACAAATAGTTGAACGACAATTTCCTAGATGGTCTATAACTCTAACTTTCAAGCACTCTATAGGCAATACTGCAGCTAAAATAGATTATATAAACGCGGTTTTCAACGAGAAAAAAAACAGATCATCACTCAAAAATGCAAAACTTAGTATAGCTAGAGAAATAGACTCTATCCTTAGGACTATAAGAACCGCTTTTTCTAGCTATCAAGCTGCTACTATCTCCGTAGAAGCAGCTGAGGCTAATTTACAAGCCGTTAAAAAGAAACTTGAAAACGGTATAACAACTTCTTTTGAGGTAATGCAAGCACAAGAAGAGCTAATAAAGGCTAAAAGTAGAGCTGTAACAGCTAAAATTTTATTTAATAAGAACCTCGCAAGCTACAATTACGCAACAGGAGAAATTATAGAAGAGTACATAGATGTTGTAAAATTAGAGACACTAGAAGAGTTTCCCAATGAAACAGAAACAAAAAAAGATACGAGGAAAAAAAAGAATAGTGAGAATATTAGTACTACAGACTCTCTACAGTTTAGATATCAAAGGCCATTTAAGAAAGAAAGAGGTTGAAAAAGAGATCGAAGAAACTATTGAATCTCTAGGAGAAGAAATAGATTATTCACAACCTTTAAAAACGGAAATAGTCGAGCTAGCTAAAAGCTTAACCAATAAAGTAATAACACACTTAGCCAATATAGATAAACAACTTGAGAAACACTTAAAGGATTGGAAAATAGAGAGATTACTAGCTGTAGATAGAAACATATTGAGGATAGCAACGGTAGAGATGATGATAGAAAAATTGCCTCCTCCAATAGCTATATCAGAAGCTTTAGAAATAGCGAAAGAGTTTGCTACTACCTCTAAATCGAGATCTTTTATAAACGCAGTATTAGACCAAATAGCTAAGACGCTATCATGAAACTTACTCCAAAGGTGATACCTACTTTACTCTTTTTAACCTTCAGAATATTACACGCTCAAGCAAGCGTGGTAACAGGTTACGACGAAGCTAATTTTGCAATAGAAAACGTTAGTATAGAGAATTATAAAAACCATTCCTACACTTTAAAAAAAGTGGGTAATAAGGTTCACGTAAAAGTAGACCTTACAAAACCTATACCTACAATTCCATTCGAGGGGAAACTATACAAAGGAAACAATTCCCTAAAAAAGATCGCCTCGGTTGTCACTCTAAGCGCACAAACGCGTGAAGAAGCGGTTGGCAAAGTTATAGATTGGATACGCAGAAATATTATTTATCAGTACCCTAAATCTCCTTTATCACCTTACGAGGTGTTGAATAAGAGAAGAGGATACTGTACAGGCATAGCAAAATTAGCTAAGGAGATGATCCAATCTTTAGGGATACCTGTAAGAGAAATACCTGGAATAATTTTTGTAAAAGGCAAAAAAGAAGGCATATTTCATAGATGGATAGAAGTTGATTACAACGGAACCTGGATATTTTCCGATCCATACTCTTTTATCAATTTTGTACCCGCCACCTACGTAAAAATAGCTTCTACTCTAGTTCCTTACACTACAGATCCCACACCGGGATACATTCTAGAACGAAATTCCCGGATAATAGAAATATCTAAACTACAGCATTTTCACCCTAAACTAACAATAAAAACTGACAAAATAAAGGGAGCAAGAACTTCAATTATAAGAAAATAAAAGTTCAAACTTGTAAGTTAAAAATCCTAAATATGTGAACAAAGGAAAAATAACTACGTTATGGTCCCCAAATTTCTCATACCTTGAAGATTACACTATGACAACAAAACTACAACAAGAACATTTAAAATAGAAAAAGTACAATAAAATCTTTAAGAGTAGAGTTATGAAATTTCTCAAAGAACTTGTTTTATGTTGTGTTACTTTAAGTTTGGGATGTGGCTATTCCCTTGTTGGGAAAGGTAAATTTTTACCCCCAGATATAAAAAGTGTATATATAGAACCGTTCGAGAATAAAACTCGGAGGGAGGAATTATCTAAAATAGTAACTAGATACATAACAGAGGAACTGATTGCTAGAAAAGCGTTAAAGGTCGTGAGCGATAAAGAAAAAGCAGATTCTGTCTTGATAGGAACAATAAAAAAACTGGATGTCATACCGCAAATATTTGACGAAGAGGGTAGAGCAACTGAATACCAAGTTGTTATTACTTTATCCCTTCTGTTAAAGAGACCTGAAAACAGCGTTATTTGGGAGAGTCCTTCCTATATTTACAGAGAAAATTACGAGTTAGATCTGGACCCAGAAACCTACATAGATAGAGAAAAAATAGCTCTCCAAACTGCCGCTCAGGGATTAGCTAAATCTGTTATTACCGATATACTAGAAGGTTTTTGACCTTTTAACTACTATCATTCTTCGCCTTGTTAAAAGCTCTCATAAGTCTAGATTTATACCGTGCTGCGGTATTTCTATGAATAACCCCTCTTTCCGCTGTCCTATCTATATAACGAACAGCCTGCCGTACCAAATCCTCAGCTAGAGTTAGATCTTTGGCATCTATAGCTCTGCGAGCCTTCTTTATAAAAGTTTTCATCCTCGATTTATGAAAGAGATTACGTAACCTCCTTTTCTCATTTTGACGTACTCTCTTTTTAGCTGATGCAGTATTCGCCATATCTTCACCTCTCTTTAGCAGCCTTTTACTTCTCCAACCCTTTTAACCTTTCTTTAGCTAAATTAGCCTCATCGGTATTAGGGAATTTTAACACAACTTTCTCCAAATACTCTTTAGCTTTAGCCTTATTCCCTATCTTTAGATAAGCAAAACCGCTCTTCAAGTAAGAACTGGCCAATTTGTCACTGTTAGGATATTTAATAGCGACATCGTTAAAAACTTTAATCGCTGACAAATATTCACCCTTCCTATAATACGACTCTCCTATCCAATAAAGGGCATTATCTGATAGTTCTGTGTCTGGATAATTTTTTAGATAGGATTGAAAAGTGGCTATAGCCAAATCGTAATTGCCTTGCAAATAATCGTTATAAGCATTTTCATAAATACTCTTAGGATCAACTAATTCCTCCCCACCACCTAAAGGTACTCCCTCACCAGAACCAGGAACACTCTCTAACGATTTTTTCATCTGTTTAAGTAGAAGAGCAGTTTCCTGCGATAGCTGTGCCAACCGGGCATTTGTATCATCTATTTCAGATTTTAGAACCTCTAAACGTGCAACCAACTCTTTAACATCTTCACGCAAATTAGCTTGCACCCTGGAAATTTCTTCCACTTCGTCCTCTATACCTTTAGTAAAAGCTACAAAATCTTGTTTGGTCACAACTTTTTCCTCAATACTAGCTATATCTTTATCAATTTCGTTAAGCTGTCTCTGAATATTTATCAACTCTTCGTTAGAACTACACCCTACCAACAATATACCTACTGCCAGAACTACCTTTCTCATGATCCTAACTGTTTTTATTCTTTACTTCTACTTATTATCTTAAAGTGAGCTCTACGATTAAGCTGCCAACACTGCTCATTACTTTCTTTACAGAAAGGCTTTTCTTCACCATAGCTTATAGTTTTTAAATTATCGGGATTAACACCTAATGAGACCAGAAAATCTTTAGCAGCATTTGCTCTCTTGTCTCCTAAAGCAAGATTATATTCATTTGTACCTCTTTCATCACAATGACCTTCTATCAATACTATTAGCTCCGGATGTTTCTTAAGAAACTCAGCGTTTTTAGCCAACCTCTCCCTAGCCTCCGGACGCAAATCAAAACGATCAAAATCGAAAAATATATCCCCTAACAACCCTTCATTTACTACATACTGATTGAGTTCTACAATATCCTCAGGTAACGTCTCAGGCTTTTTATCAAGAGAAAGATCTACTTCAGGTTCAGCTTCAACTTCCTCTTCCTTTACCTCAGGAATTTCCGTAGTGGTCTCTTCTATCTCTTTTTCAATATTTGCAGGTTTCTTCTTTTTACACCCAACTACACTAACCAATAAAAACAAACCTACCACCACCACTTTTACCTTCATACTACAAACCCTCTTTAAAGAATTATCGATAATAAATGTATCAAATTGCACCAAAATTAACAAGAACCAAATTGATATATCAGATAAAAGTTAAGGATTCTCTTTGCAAAACTTACTTTTTCGTATAAGGAGACCACTCCGGTGAATAGTTGTTACCTTCTTCCGTCAACTTGATATCGTAAATACCTCTTATATCTGTAACGTATATTTGGGTACCACCTCCTCGCGACGAAGCGTACGTTAGCCAACGACCATCTGGAGAGAAGGAAGGAGATTCGTGGTTCCCTTCCCATTTCGTTATTACTTTAGTTTCTAACAACGCTAAATCTGTTACAACTATCTTAAACTTGCCGTTTCTACGAGAAGCATACGCTATCTTAGTACCTGAAGGGTGCCAGGTGGCACCGTCGTTATAGTTTCCCCCGAACGAAATCCGGCGAACATTAGTACCTTCTACATCCATAACAAAAACATTAGGGTAACCAGCTCTACTCGAAGTAAAAGCTATAAGATTACCATTAGGACTCCAAACTGGATTGGTATCTATACCGGGAGAATAGGTAAGCCTATGAATACTCCTACTTTCCAGATCTGCTATAAAGATCTCCGAATTACCGCCCAAAGAACGTGAAAATACTATTTGCTTTCCGTTGGGAGAAAAAGAAGATGAAGAAGTAAAATTTTTACCTTCAAATAAAACCCGCTTGTTACCAGTTGCAAAATCTATCACAAAAATTGCAGGATATCCAAGAACAAAAGATACGTAAGAAAGCATGTCCATCTTTGGACTCCAAGTAGGAGATAGAGAAATAGATCTATGATCGGTTATCTGCCTTTGATTTTTTCCATCAGCATCCATGAGAAAAATCTCTTTATTACCTGTCCTATCTGAAACGAACGCTATAGTGGTAGAAGCTACACCTCTTTTACCGGTAAAATGCAAAACTATCTCATCAGAGAGAACATGGGCTATGTTACGCACTAACTCCTTTTTCGCTCTGTACCTCTTACCCAATATAGCCTTACCTGAACCTAGATCGTAAAGCAAAGCTTCTACAACTATTTTCTCACCTTCATAACTAGCCTTAACTTCAAGTAATACCTCACCACCAAGAGATCTATAACTTATAAAGTCCTCTTTTCTATCACCGGTCAAATCTACCTTGCTAAGCTGAGTTCGGTCCAAAAGCTCAAAAATCCCTGAGCGTTCCAAATCACCCCATAAGGCATCATCCAACTCCTTCACATATTCGTCCCTACTACTACTAATAACTTCAGGAAACACTAGATTGAGTTGGGCTCTAACCTCACCTTCAACAACCAAAGTCACCTCAGGAGGAGGTTCCTCCTGGGCATACATAAAAACAGAACAAAATAAAAATAATAACAAATACAAAAACCTATTCATTTAAACACCACCCTTACACCCAAACTGTTTTCTCTATAACTACCAGGAAGAGGAGGAAAAGGATCAGATGCCTGAATTGCCCTAAGAGCCGCTAAATCAAACGAACTGCTACCAGAACTTTTAAGCAAACGTAAATTAACAACTCTACCATCTCTTGTTATTGTAAAATAAACTGTAGCTTCCATACTCTTTACTCCAGCAGGCTTACGCCAGTTAGATCTTATTATAGCCAACATACGTGAAGTGTAATAATCATATTTAAAATTTGGATCCTCAAATCCAGCTAAATTAGCACCCAAAGTAGAGACCGAGGGGGAATCTGTATCTCTATCTTTTTCAGACGTTGTACTAACTAACTCTTCACTTTTTCCCTGTTGCTCTCTTACCTTTCTATTTTTCTCAAAAACAACAGATTTTTCTTTCTTTGATCCTTTACCATTTTTGTTTTCTATTTTCTTACTCTCTTCCTGCTTCTTCAACTTATTATTGCGCAATAGGTCCTTTTCGATTTTTTTTCTCTCCTTAGTCTCCAGCTTCCCGGTTCCTGTCTCTGCCATGGGATATGCGATCAACCTAACAGGAACATACTCTATAACTTCACGCTTTTTCGCGACAGATATTACCACCAGATGGTATATAAAAGCCACATGAAAAACCAAAGAAAGAAAAGTTGATATAAGAAAGTTATCGCCTTTTTTTGTCACTTCTTTTCTCTTTGGTAATAAGCCCTACGTTAGAAATACCGTTATCTTTTAAAAGATCAAGAACTTCTACAATTAACCCATAATTAACTCTCTTATCTCCTTTTATCAAAACAACTTTCTCTTTTCTATAATTTAAACGCGGCATAAGCACTTCTACCAGCCTGGTAATATGTACAGGTTGCTCTTCTACAAATATTCTTCCTTTCTGATCTATAGATACAATAACAGGTTCTTCAACGGTAGAAGTTACTACACCTGATTTACTTTCAGGCAAAACAACTTCTATCCCTTTTTGTAACATAGGCGCTGTTATCATAAACACTATCAATAAAACGAGCATAACGTCCACTAAAGGCGTTACATTTATATCTGCCAGAAATCCATCCTCTTCGTCAAAACCTGTAAAACCCATCTACTCAAATAACCTCTCTGCCAAGTTTAGAAACGTCAGTATAAAATCTTCCATATCTCTCCTGTAACCTCTTATCTTGAAAGAGAAATAGTTGTAAAAAATAAGAGCAGGAACTGCAGCTCCAAGACCAGCAGCTGTATTAACCAAAGCTTCTGCTATACCAGGAGCAACAGCTACTATAGATGCGGATCCTGTACGTGATATATCTGTAAACGCTATCATTATTCCCCAAACAGTACCGAACAGACCTATAAATGGAGTTGTAGCTGCGGTGGTAGCTAGGATAAACAAACCTCTAGACAAAACTGCTTGTTCTTGCAAAGCGGTAGTTTTCATAGACCTTTCTATAGCTCCTAACACCCTTTCAAGAGGTTTAGAGTGTTTCTTAGCTAACTTGAACTGAGACTGTAGTTCTTCATAACCAACAGAATATATAGTACTTAAAGGAGAAGTAGATAGTTGAGCAGCGGCTGTATTCAATTCGGAAAATTTTGTAGTACGAGCAAAAGTATCTTTAAACTTTCTAGTATCTCTGGAAACTCTACCAAAGTATAACCATTTGCCTATAATAACTGTCCACGATGTAACGGAAAAAAGCAATAATAACCCAAATACAACTTTACCTACCACTCCGGTAGCCAAAAAAGCTTCAACTATAACGTTACTCATATACAGCCATCCTTAGAATACTTAACATGATCTGTAAGATACGATACACTACTTTAAAACAATTGCTCAAGTGTATCATATATCAATATTGCTAAGAGGAGGGAAAGATGAAAATTCTAGTTTTTATAAAGCAGGTAGGAGATGTGGAAGCGAGAATAGTTTTAAGGGAAGACAAGAAATGGATCAACCTTAACGAGGTTCCTATGAAAATAAACGAGAACGATCAATTTGCAATCGAAGAAGCTTTGCGTATAAAAGAAAAACACGGAGGGGAAGTAACAGTCGCTACTATCGGAGGTAATAAAGCAACAGATGCCCTTCGTAAAGCTCTAGCTCTAGGTGCAGACAAAGCTATTCATGTAGAGGATAATGAATGGTATATTCGAGACAGTTATGCACTTGCAAAATCTATGGAGCAAGTTGTTAATAGGATAGAACCGGATATAATCGTCACAGGCTCTCAAAGCTCAGATCTAGGGTGGGGTACTACAGCTACTATCTTAGCATCACTTCTCGATATTCCACACGCCTGGTTAGTTATAGGACTACAGATCGAAAACGGTAAAGCTTTTATAGACAGGGAAATGGAAGCGGGAATGATAGAAAAATCTGAGATATCCTTACCTGCAGTAATAGAAGTACAAGCTGGAATAAACACACCTAGATACGCCTCTTTAAGAGGCATAATGCAAGCTAAGAAAAAACCTATAGAAAAAATATCTGTAACTATTCCGGACAATAGAGTTGAAATATTAAAAATCTTTGAACCTAAAACTACTACTCAAGTAGAATTCTTGGAGGGAGATCCTGAAACAGTAGCAAAAACACTTATAGAAAAATTAAGAAAGGAGGAGAGGGTAATAGAATGAAGGTATGGGGAATTTTGAAAGGGGAAGAAGCTGCTAAAACTTTAGAAGTAGTAGAAACAGCTAAAAGACTCTCTAAAGGAGAAAATTTTGGCATAGTACTACTAGGCAAACCTGAAGATTCTGTTTTAGAAAAGATACTATTTACCGCCGGTTCAGAAGGAAAAGTTATATGTTATCCCAACAAACTATGGCCACCAGGCTACGTTATAGCTGCTATAACACGTATCTTAGAACAAACTCCACAACTAATTTTTGTTCCTCATAACTACTCCTTTATGGACTCTATTCCTAGACTTGCTGCAAAACTAAACTGCGCTATATTAACAAACGTTCACAATATAAGTGAAGATAACAACTTTCTTCTCTGCGAACGTCCTGTGCTGGAAGGCAAGATGACAGGACTTTTCAAAATAGACAAGAGGCACAGAGTTATTGTATCTTTATCAGCCGGAATATACGAACCTAAAGAAGAATCTTCAAAAGCTGAACTAAAGATGGAAGATATATCTTTCCTCCAGAACATAGACCCCTTACGAAAAATAACCTCTATCGAGAAAGCCGCTGAAGAACAAGTTGACCTCTCACAAGCAGAGATAATAATAGGAGTGGGTAGAGGTATAGGTAAACAGGAGAACCTAGCTTTAGTCGAGGAACTAGCAAAAATATTAAAAGCGGAAATAGGAGCATCCAGACCAGTCGTAGACAACGGATGGTTACCTAGAGATAGGCAAATAGGGTCTAGCGGACAAACAGTTTCTCCTAAACTCTACATAGCTTTAGGAATATCAGGTGCTATCCAGCACGTAGTAGGCATGAAAGGATCTAAAACTATCGTAAGTATAAACAAAGATAGAAACGCACCGATCTTTAATATATCGAGATACGGAATAGTAGGAAATCTCGAAGAGATTCTACCTGCTATCCTCAATTACCTAAAAGAAACCAGTTGATGTTAGATCTCTCTTTAAAAGACCTAACCATTCCTCTTGTAGCAGGAGGAGTTGGGTGGTTTACCAACTGGATAGCTATAAAAATGACCTTCTACCCAGTAAGATTTGTAGGAATACCACCATATCTGGGATGGCAAGGAATAATACCTTCCAAAACCGTAAAAATGGCAACCATATTTGTAGATGAAACAATGGCAAAACTTGGAAACTTAAAAGAGGTTTTCAACGAGCTCGACCCTAAAGTAATCTCACAACATATAACACACCACATAGAACCGTTTCTAAACGAAATAACGGACGAAATAATGCATGAAACAGAACCTACAGTATGGGACAACCTTCCACAGATAGTGAAAAACAATATTTATAAAAATGTAAAGAAAAACCTTCCGCAACTTGTAGATAACCTACTGTTAGATATAAGTGAAAAAATAGAAGATTTGGTAGACTTAAAAGAGTTGATCATAAATAAACTGGTAAAACATCCTGAGCTTTTAAACAAACTATTTATGGAAAGTGGGCAAAAGGAGTTTAAATTCTTAGTAAACTCAGGGTTTATATTTGGAACGCTGTTTGGATTAATACAACTAGCGGTCTGGAAAATATATCCAAAACCTTGGATATTGCCTTTGTTTGGCGCGTTAGTAGGTTATATAACAAACTATATAGCTATAAACTTAATATTTAGACCTCTCTACCCTGTTAAATTGGGGCCTTTTACAATACAGGGACTCTTCCTCAAGCGTCAAAACGAGGTAGCAAAGGTATGGTCTAAAATAGTAACTAGAGAAATTTTTACTATAAAACTTCTAGTAGAGGGAATGATAAAAGGATCCAAGAGTAAAAAAACTCGTCAACTGATAAAAAAACACTTGCGTCCTTTGGTAGACAAAGCGGTAGGCACAATCAGACCTCTAGCACAACTAACAGTGGGAATAGAGAACTATTCGAAAATTAAAGATAAAGTAGCTGAGATAGCCGTGGATGTATCGATAGAACCATTTGATGATCCCGTGTTTATTGAAGATAGAGCAAAAGTTATGGAAAGGTTTTTAACACACAGAATGACGCAATTGCCGCCTGAAGAATTCCAGGGATTATTAAGGCCATGCTTTAAAGAAGACGAGTTCAAAGTTATACTACTAGGAGGAATACTGGGATTCTTAGCAGGTATAGCACAGTGGGTATGGGTATTTGCACCTAAAAGATGAACCTTATAGAAATAATAGCAATAGTAATCAGCATCTCTTTTTTGTCAGCCATAACATCTTCGTTACTTACCATCTATCTAGTAAGACGTTATATAGAAGATAAACTCAACGAGTATATAGAAGAACTAAAAAATTTAGAAAAAACAGCTAAATCTCTTCCCAAAGAAATAGAACACTCTGTAAAGGTAGGAGTAGAACATTCTCTGTTAAAGCTACCCACTTTAGAAGGAATAGAGAAAATATCCAAATCTTTCACAAAGTCAGTAACAGAAAATATTAAATCGTTAATTGCAAGTAACAAAAAGAATGACGAATAACTATCAAAGGCTTATAGAAGAAATAGAAGAGGAAAAAGCATCTGCGCTAAAAAGAGTAGCAGAGAAGTTTGAATTTTATATAGAAAAATACAGAGAAATATCCAATTCCCAGGAAAAAGTAAGAACCGAAAGACTTAAGGAGATAGAAAAAAAGGTAGCTCTCCACTTTTGGTACTTGATAGTACAAAGGGAAAGTTACGGAATAAAAGACCATTCTATACTTTATACTTTGTATCCTGAATTAAAAACTATAAAACCGGTAAAGTAAAGCCATCGTATCTAAATAAAAAGGTAAGCTGAGGAGGTTAAAAGTATGAAAGCTAGAGGTATGAAAACTTTTGTTATTCTTGCCTTGACAGCAAGCTTTTCTTTACAGGCCAAATTAGCTTCCGAAGAAGTAAAAGGAAAATATAAACCTGATCCTGCTCACAGTACCATAACTTTTAAAATTCGCCACATTTTTACTAAAGTGCCGGGAAAGTTTACCGAGTTTGATGGCGAAATATACTATGATCCGGATGAAGTAGGCAATTCCTGGGTCAACTTCAAGATAGAAGCTTCCAGCATAGACACAGGTAATAAAAGAAGAGATAGACACTTGAGATCAAAGGACTTTTTTGAGGTAAAGAAATACCCCTATATAACCTTCAAAAGCACTAAAGTGAAAAAAGTAGATGACAATAGAGTTCTAGTAGAAGGAGAGTTAACGATAAAAGGTACAACTAAGAAAGTAGTTTTACCTGTTGAAATCCTTGGTTTTGCCAAACATCCTATAGTTAAAGGTAAAATAGTAGGCGCATTCGATACGGCTCTTACTATTGATAGACAGGATTTTGGTATCACCTGGAACAAAACATTAGATACAGGAGGAACTTTGCTTGGAAACGATGTAGAAATAGAGATCCACATAGAAGCGCTTAAATAGCCCAGTATATCTCGATCCCTCCCTCCACTTACAGAGTGAGACAAGTACGTCTCACTCTTTCAATTTATATTTACAGTTTTCTTCTCAGATAAACCAATTAATACGTAAAGTTGCATTATTGTGGTATCATATTTCTCCAAATGAACAAAAAAGTTGTAATAGTTGAAGGTCTCAGAACACCTATGGGTAATTACCTGGGGTCACTCTCAGACTTAAATGCGACCGAATTAGCTGCATTGGCCATAAAAAGTGTTTTATCTAAAACTTCTATATCCCCTTCCGAAATAGATCACGTAGTTATAGGTAACGTTATCCAATCCTCCAATAACGCTATATATCTGGCTAGACATGCAAGCTTAAAATGCGGGATTCCTATCGAAACTCCGGCTTTAGTTGTAAACAGACTATGTGGCTCAGGAATTGAAGCGATAACGTTTGCCGCTAAATTGGTTTTACTCAACGAAGCACGAACCGTTGTAGCTGGAGGAACAGAAAATATGTCTCAAGTGCCTCACTGTATATGGGGCGCAAGAAAAGGATTCAAACGCCTAGGCGCAGGAAAGATGGAAGATTACCTATTATCATCTCTATTTGACTCCTATTGCGGATATTCTATGGCGCAAACAAGCGACAATTTAGCAAAGAAATACGGTATATCGCGCCAGGATCAAGACCATTACGCATTTTCAAGTTATAAGAGAGCTAAAAAAGCCTTGGAAAAAGGAATATTTGAGGAAGAAATAACACCGGTAAAGATCGATAAAAAAGGAACCAGGTTCATATTAACTATAGATGAACATATAAGAGAAACCACTGTAGAAGAACTCTCTAAACTAAGCCCTGCGTTTGGTAAAGATAGCGCAGTGACAGCTGGTAACGCTTCTGGCATAGTTGACGGAGCAGCTATCACAGTCGTTACAGATGAAACAAGTTCTAAAAACTTAGGAATAAAACCGTTGGGCGAAATATTAGCCTGGGAAGTTGTAGGAGTAGAACCTAAATATATGGGAATAGGACCTGTTCCTGCTATAAAAAAGCTCCTTTCCAAACTATCATTGAAGATAGATGATGTAGATCTTTTCGAGATCAACGAAGCCTTTGCAGGTCAAATATTAGCTGTACTTAAGGAGCTTGAACTCGACAGAGAAAAAGTAAACGTAAACGGAGGTGCCATAGCGTTAGGACACCCATTAGGAGCTACAGGGACACGACTTGTTATAACTTTACTTAAAGAACTTCGAAGAAAAAATCTCTCCATAGGAGTAGCTTCTGCATGTATAGGTGGAGGACAAGGTATAGCGATAGCTGTACGTAGCTATGACTAAATTAGAGCTACCTGAACAACCATTATCTTTCTGGCTTGTTAACAAAAGCCATGCTATTCCTACACAAATACTAATAGTAGGAGGAGGAATAGTAGGGGCATCAACAGCCTGGTGGCTTACCAAGCTAGGTGCAAAAAAAAGTGAAATTACTCTAATAGAAGCCGATTCTATAGCTAAAGGAGCAACTGGACAATCGATAGGAGCAGTCTATACAGGAGGAATTTTCCCATATACAAAACTCGTTAAATTTGTAGGAGAAGATGCCGCAAAAACGGTATGGCAACTATCGATAGAGAATCAAATATTACTAAAAAAAGAAATATCCCATATACCACAAACAAAAGATTTAATCTTTAACTTTAGCAGCTTCAGAAGTGCCAAAAAAGGCGGTATAGAAATAAAAGAGTGGGAAGAGAGCTTTAATGTAATAGAACATCTTTTCCCAGAAAGTAGATCTAAATGGATATCTGAAAGAGAAGTAGCAAAACTTACCGGATCAAATCTGTTAGGAGGAGCGTTTTTTACTCCTTTAGATTTTTCTTTAAATCCTCATAAATTGGCTGTTATTCTTGCAGAACACTCGCAAGTAAACGTAATCAGAAAAGAGAAGGTACGATTTATAGAACCTAAAAGTAACGGCTTACTAGTAGTAGGTTCGAACAGAAGATACATAGCTCAAAGGGTTATAGTAGCAGCAAATGTACACGCAAGATCTATTCTACCTGAGCTTAACAAGGTAATAACTCCCGTAAGGCTAGAAGCTTTCTCTACGGAGAAAAACATCAACAAACTACCTGGATGTTGGTTGATTTCCGATGCACAACTAAACATCACTCAATACTCTAGTGGAGAAATATTAGTAACAGGGGGAGGTTGGCAATACGAAAGCGCGGTTATACCCACTCTAAAATCTCTACCAACCGCTACAGTACAAGTGAGCCTAGAAAAGAACTTTTTCTCTATATTCAAAAAGTTTAACAAATCAAGAGTACTTTATAGGTGGGCAGGTATAGAAGGATTAACACCCAATAGATTGCCCGTTATAGACATCAGCGAACTTTCTGAAAATATAGTGTACACAGCAGGGATGAGCAATTATGGGTTTAGCCTAGGTTTTATATTCGGTAAAATTTTAGCTCAGTGGGCAATTGGTAAAGAAGAGTTAAAAATAGAAAAGTTGAGAATTCTTAAAAACGATTTAAGGAGGAGAAGTGTTAGATCTACTTGAAACAGCAACACAAAAATTTGCAGACACTGTAACGGCAACACTAGGTCCTATAGCGTCATTTCTAGAGTACTATGTGTGGAGTTGGCCACCACAAGCTCCTATTCTTATGGTAGTTCTTCTAGGTACAGGTTTATACGTAACTCTAAGGTTGGGCTTTATCCAGATACGAGGTTTCAAGCACGCAATAGAAGTAACATCTGGCAAATACGATAACCCGGAAGATGAAGGGGATCTAAAACATTTTCAAGCGTTAACCACTGCGTTATCTGCGACCGTAGGCATAGGTAATATAGCAGGAGTTGCTATAGCTATCAGAATGGGAGGTCCAGGTGCCTTGTTCTGGATGTGGGTAACAGCCTTTTTTGGCATGGCACTAAAATTTGCAGAATGTACATTAGCTACAGCTTATAGGAAAGTTCTCCCAGACGGTAGCGTATCGGGAGGACCTATGTACTATATCGAGAAAGGTTTGGGTAAAAAATTCAAACCTTTGGCAGTATTTTTTGCGGTAGCCACAATTATATGCTCATTTGGAACCGGAAACATGAATCAATCCAACACAATGACAGATGCTATAGAGGAAGCTTGGGGAATAACACCCACATGGACAGCGCTGTTATTCGCTATAGTCGTATGGCTAGTTATAGTAGGAGGAATAAAAAGAATAGGGAAAGTAACAGCCGTTTTAGCACCTTTTATGGCAATTTTCTACGTAATATCGGCAATAGCAGTAATGATAATAAATATTGAACAATTGCCCTCCGTATTTCTCTCCATAATAAAAAACGCATTCGCTCCTGAACCGATCGCAGGTGGAGCTGCAGGATCTTTTATCATGACACTTATGTGGGGAATAAGAAGAGGCTTATTTTCAAATGAAGCAGGTCAAGGAAGCGCTCCGATAGCGCACGCAGCCGCTAAAACCAAAGAACCAGTAAGAGAAGGATTGGTCGCGTCGTTAGGACCATTTATCGACACTATAGTAATCTGTTCTATGACAGGATTTGTTATTTTAGTATCGCAAGCACACCTAGATACAAAAAAAATAACTTACAGCTCTGAACAAATCTCAATCAAAAGCGATACAAAAAGTTTACATGTAGTTGAAGGAAAACTTTCAAATGGAACCTTATTTAGTAGAGGCTCTAAACTAGATAATCCAACAATTTACTATCAAGGAACAGCTTTTACCGGAAAAATTAAAGTGGAAGGAGAAAAACTCCCCCAAGGGTTTGAAATATCAGTAGATCAATATTTAACCGGTGCCCCCCTTACAGCTTGGGCATTCAAAAAATCTTTACCAGGCCAGCGAGGAGATATAGTGGTGACCATAGCTGTCTTGCTTTTCGCGGTCTCCACCGCAATATCATGGTCTTACTATGGAGATAGAGCCACAGAATACCTATTTGGCAGAGAAGCCGTAAAAATATATAGATGGATATACGTATTTTTCTTTTTTCTAGGAGGAATTCTACCCCTGAAAGCGGTTTGGACTTTCGGGGATGTAGCACTAGGCCTCATGTCTTTCCCAAACCTCTTAGCAGTTTTTCTCCTGACGGGAAAGGTTACAGAAATGACACGAGAATACCTATCTAGAATGGGTATAAAGTGACACTTTTGTACCTAACACTAAGATTTCTTTACCAAAGAAGTTACCACGACAGTAGCTAAAATAGAAAATATAAACCCTGGAATAAGCTCATATAGAGGTAAGTTAAACGTTTTCCAAACTATTACAGTAACTGTACCAACTATTATACCCGCAACTACACCGTAATAGTTGGTTTTTTCCCAATAAACTCCCAACAAAATTGTAGGTCCTATAGCCGCTCCTAAACCAGCCCAAGCGTACAGCACGAGAGTGAAAACAACATTAGAGGCAACCGCAGACAACGCTACTGCAACAACGGTTAAAGCTACTACAGAAACCCTACTGAGAACAACCAATCGTTTACTATCTTCATCGGGTTTTAGCATTTTCTGATAAATATCCCTAATAAGGGTTGATGAAGCAACGAGCAACTGAGAGTCTGCCGTTGACATAATAGCTGCAAAAACGGATGCGAGAACCAAGCCGTACAAAGGGGAAGGTAAAAGATCTTTAGCCATATACAAAAATGCTTGTTCAGGATCGGCACCCAAGAAAACCTCTTTGCTTGGATACAGAACTCTAGCTAGTAAACCTACAAGAAGTGCACTCCAACCAACAACTACATTCCAAACGGTACCTACAACAGCAGCAATTGGAAAATATTTTGAATCTTCTATAGATATATACCTAACTATTATGTGGGGATTACCTGGAGAACCAAGCCCTATAGCTAAAAAACCTATAAATGAACCTAGAGAAAGGGCTAACGGATCTACCAAGCTAGGATTTAACGCTTCCAAAAGTTCTTTCAATAAGAACAATCCCCCTATCTTGCTGCAACCTAAAAACACTACGGTCAAAACGCCTAATAACATAAATATAGCTTGAATAGAATCGGTAACACTAACTGCGAGAAAACCTCCTAATACTGTATAACTAACAACCACCAAAGCAGTTAGGAAAATAGCGTTGTCTAAACCTATTCCAAGAGTGGCGGAAACAGCTTTACCGCCTGCTACCAATTGGGCAGATAAATAAGAAACCATAAATATCACTATCACACCGGCAAGCAGGAAACGAAGCAGCCTACCAGAACCAAAACGCTCCAAATAATAGTCTATTAAAGTTATAACATCCCTTTTCTCTGCAAAGTCTCTAATTCTGGGCGCAAAGAAAAAGAAAAGTAGCATTTCAACAACTATATATCCCACAAGAGCCCAAACCGCAGATACACCCATAACGTAAGCAGTACCAGTAAACCCTATAAAAAGCCATGCTGACCTACCAGAAGCAACAGCGGATAACGCTACAACAAACCTGTTAATCTTTCTACCACCCACAAAAAACTCGCTTATCCCACGAGAAGAGAAATTGCTAGCAAAAAAACCTACTAGAATAACTACAGTAAAATAGAAAATTACCGTCCACCACATATCAACCTAATTCTACAACTAAAGAGCACAATTTTTATCAAAAAATCTTAAGTATGTAAAAACAAACTATTTTTCATAATAACTATCTCGAGCTACCGCACCCAACAAAAATAGAACATATATATGCACAATAAAAGCAATACAAAACTTATACTCTTTGTATCTAGAGCTCCACCTCTCTCATAAACTGTTTTAACAGTCACACCAATATCCCTATAGTAAATAAAATGAACGCTAGCATAGAGAGATACCTTCAATCGCCAAGATAACCTTTAACTAACCACAGTCAAATGAACTATATTTACTTTTATATAAAAGACCATAAAAACATTAACCTCTCTCTTTATTTTAAGGAGTTTATGCAACACTGCTAACAGCTCAACAGCCACTACGCAGTAGTATCACCAGCAACGGTTTCTGAGAGTTTTTCAAAAATGCCTTTAAAGTTAGCAACGAGATAGCACTATAACCTATCCTTTAATCTGAAATTTAAAAAACATCTATATCAGATTTACACTCGATTTTGCCTTTTACAACCTTTTTAATCTTCTTATCTTTGAGAAAAACAGTTGTTGGGTAGATGTCACTCAAAACTGCAAAATTACCGTTGGGATCTGTCAATAAAATAACTCTATCTTTGAAGGAATAAAAATTTTTAGCATCTCTTCCAACAACAATAACTACAACATCAACTCCTTCAGATAAACAACCAAGCAGATTTGTTATATGAAGATCGCAGTTGTAACACTGATTATTAACAATAACAATAGCAGCTTTATCAAGCTGTTCTATATCTTCCCAAACCCAAAATTTACCATCCAACCCAAAAATGAGAACCTTGGTAGGGATTTTAACGTTCTTAGAGTAGCTATAATCATAATGATACCTTGCATAAAAGCTGCGCATAACTCTAAACTCATCTTTTGAAATTCCTACTTGCTTTAAAATATCTTCAACTTTTTCGTACTCTTGCACTCTGTATCCGTTACCGTAGGAGAGATAAAGGTTATACCACAATATTGCTCTGACGCTGTCTCCTTTAAGGCTGTAAAGGTCGTATAGTAGATACGCTAACTCAGACGCTTCTTCTCTAGGTAGTTCCAGTAAGAAGAAACGGAACTCTTTAACCATTTTCAACGCTATAGCAATAGCTTTTTCTAGCTCACCGATCTTTTTAAGACGGTTTATTTCCACTAAATAAGCAGTGAATAGCTTCTTGTCATAAAGATCGTACTCTTCTATAAACCACCTAACTAGCTCCTTTGCCCATTTTTCACTGTTCCACCGATCTGCGACCCTGAGCAATGGAAGCATAACTTCATCTGAGAATTCAAAATCGTCTAGCAATTTCTCTACTATTTGTGATATAGAATTGTCTCCCGCGAGGTCTCTTTTCTCCAATTCCTCAACTATTTTGGAAGCTACAAATAAGTCGTTAGGACATCGAAACAACAGATCTTTAAGAAATTCAAAAGAATCTTGAGCTCCTGTTACCTCGTTTATATCTAAAGCTAGAGGTGTAACACTACATATATCTCTACTTACAGCTTTCTTGCCGTATTCTACAAATTTATCTAAATCATCAACAATCCTATATCCTTCAATCAAAACGGTAAGAGAAAATAAGTTGTTAGGCAACTTCAACTTCTCCAAAAGAGCAAGGTCACTTTTTACCACATCTTTACCATTTGACAATTTGACCAACGCCCGCCATAGGGGTACAAACTTATCTATATACGCTATAGGGTTTTCTAACAACAAACTATGAACCTTGGGGACAAGGGTCTTTAATATATCTTCCGGAATAAATTCTAGAAAAGGAACAATAAGAAATAAGTTAGAACATTTATCGAAGAAAGAAGTAGCGTGCTTGGCTGCCATACTATTATCTTTTTCCTTTAGATATATATAAGCGTAAAGCAAATCCAGATAAGGAAAATCAGGATCTATTTCCTTTATTTTGCTCGCTATCTCTCTTTGCTCAAAAGGCTCCTTTATAGGTGTGATGGCAAGAAGGAAAAGGGCTTTTGGGTCCTCAGGCGCTTCAGCAGCTAAGTGAGTATACCCAGAAAGAGTTTCTATTAGCCCAAGACGCCATAAAAGATCTTGGTACAACAAATGCCGGTGTAAATTTATAGG
Organism: Thermoanaerobaculia bacterium; assembly: GCA_027078415.1. Classification (GTDB taxonomy): domain Bacteria; phylum Acidobacteriota; class Thermoanaerobaculia; order JALWYX01; family JALWYX01; genus JALWYX01. Next base: position 15,850 of record JALWYX010000067.1, on the reverse strand, counting down.
ATAGGAAAAAACTTGCTTTTCAACTTCATTCAAAACTTTTACAAAACACTCTTGATCCCTACAACTGTTAAATTTTTCAAGAGAATTCTCTATAAAATCTCTTGTCTCTTTATCAGGCATACACAAGGAATCTGCGTAAGAACAAAATATAGGAAAAACAAAGAGAAAAAAAGCACAACACCTTACCCTTCCCATCTTAGATAAAATTTTACCGGTGCTCTTGAGAAATAGAAACCCCAAGCAGAGAAAATAACAAAAGATGATTGGGGCCCAAACACATTGACCAATACCACAAACGTCTTCAATTTAAAGGTGTAATCAAAAGCTAAGTAACTCTGAATTAGAAAATCGATATAAAATTTCTCTTAAGTTTGTTATAGAATTGCCTCTACAGTATGAGGAAACTCACTTTCGTTACTTCAAATATTAACAAAGCAAAAGAAGTAGAGAGCATACTAAAACCTTTAGGTTTTGAATTGGAAATAAAAAAACTTGAATTAGAAGAACCGCAGTCTCTAGATATACACACTATTATCAAAAGTAAAACGAAGCGTGCATTTACGGAAGTAGGGGAGAGTGTTGTTATTGAAGAAACCGCTTTAGAACTGGAATCTTTGAACGGGTTTCCAGGCCCATTAGCTAAATGGATGCTAAAATCTGTAGGCAATGAAAAGCTAGCATCAATAGCTATATCCCTAGGTAACCCCAAGGTTAAAGCGATATCGGTGGTAGCTTGGTACGACGGTAACCAAACAATTATAGGATACGGAAAAGACGAAGGGTTGTTAGTTCTTCCTCCACGTGGAAAAGGTGGATTTGGCTGGGATCCGATATTTTTTATACCAGAGATAGGAAAAACGGTTGCTGAACTTTCACAAAACGAGAAAAATAGAATAGCACACAGAGGAAAAGCATGGAGAGATCTGATCGCAAAACTAACACAGAAAAAGTAAATTTATTCGTATACGGACTCCTAAAACGTAGATACAGTTATCACAACCTCTTTTTCTCAAGATTAACCAAAGAAGTTCAAATCGCATATATACCTGGCATCCTACTCGTAGATATAAAAAGAAACATACCGTTTCTAAAGGTAGAAACATTTGTTCTACAAGGATCAAAAGATATAAGAAAAGATCTACATCTAGCTAAAAAATTCACACCTATAAAAAGCAAACCAAACTACCGCACAAAAAAACCAATAGAGGGTGAACTGATAGTTGTTAAAGAATCAACGCAGAATATAGTAAAACTACTTAAAAAGCTAGATGATTTTGAAGGATTTAGCGGCGAAGACTCTGAGTATATGAGGGTACTTATCAATTGCTATTCTAACGGCTACTCTATACCTGCATGGGCTTATGTAGCCAACAAGCCCAAATATCCATTGCAACAATACCCATTATCCAACTGGAGCGTAGATGGCTAAAAAATGTATATTTTGTGAAATAGTAAAAGGCGAGGAAAAGGCTTATTGGGTATACAAGAATCAACTTATCTCAATTTTTCTAGATAAATACCCTTTACGTAAAGGACATTGCCTCCTTATACCCAACAAACATGTGGAACTATTTCCCGAGCTAGACAATGAAATTTCATCCAAGATAATAAACTATCTACGAGTACTAGCCTTGGCAGTTGAACAGGCTCTAGATCAAGATGGATCTTTTATAGCAATAAATGTAAAGGTAAGTCAATCTATACCACACGTTCATTTCCACGTAATACCGCGCAAAAAAGGAGACGGCTTGTTTTCTTACAAATTGATTTGGAAACGCACTAGATATAAAAAAAGCGAAGCTGAAGAGATAGCTAAAAGTATAGGATCTAAATTCAAATCCTTGCTTTCAACATCTAACAATTCATTCTTACCTTAGCACAATAGGTCAAATATACTCATAACCTCTTACTACTATTATTAAACCAGAAGTTGGAAACTTGGTTAAGAAATCACCTTCTTCTCAAAAAGATATGTATAAAGTAGAATATCCATCCTATCATATGAACTACAGCAGAAACCATTAATAGATCAGGAGAATATTTAATTACTAACCTCTTATCTTCCTCCTTGACCCTTATCTTAACTTCAGGTGTTTTGGAGGCTTGAACCTTTACTCTTTTACCATCTACATAAGCTTTCCATCCTCCATCATTAACCAAAATTGCAAAGAAATCTCCCTCTTTTTTCGGCAGCATAAATTCCCAATATCCGTTCCTCTCCTTAAAAGGCTGCAGTTGTATAAGCCCATCTCTATTCTGAAAACCAAAAATAGGACGAGGACGTGAATGGGAATATATCCAACAGTCGTAACCTTTGTATTGCAGTTTCCAATCACCAGGAACAGAGTACCGAGGAGGAGTTACTAAAAATTTTACCCCCCAGTAGGGCAGCAGAGAAATACTTTCACCGTCTAAAAAAGGAGGGCCTTCCTCACTTAAAATAAAAGGATAAAAAAGGCCAAAGTGAAACTTGTTAACCAATGGGTTGTAAAATCTAATATCGTTTAATCGATACAAAGCTGCTACAGAAGGTATAAACACTGTATCTACACCAGAAATGCGGTAACCTTTTGCAACAGATGACAACTTATTTATAACGGGTGAAGAGGGTAGGGTAGAATAAGGAAAATCTGAAGGGTAGTTATCCTTATGATGTTTATAAAGTTCAAAAAAAGCTATAACTGACATAGCACACAAAAAAATACCCTTGCGTACCCACTTATAGATAAACAGTAAATAAAAAGCAAATCCTAGAAAAAACGTAACCAATACCATCAACTGCAGCTTAAAGTAACCTTTTTTAAAAGGAAGAATTGTCTCTGTAGACGGCGAGTAAGAATATATACCAAAAAGTAATAGAAGAGTCAAAGAAAAAGGGTAGAGAATAGATTTAAAATTTCTGATTTTATCAAGAACTAATGAAGCTAACACAGTCAAGGAAAATGAAATAATAAGGTAACTTCTCCTTTTAGTTATAAAAGTAACTAGTGCAGGAGGTAACGATATATACTCTATAGGAAAAGAAAGGACACTAAATCCCATTGCTATAGGAACGAACCAGGGAAGAGCCGTTTTACCTAAAACATATAAAGCGCAAATCGAAAGCATAAATGAAGGAGTACCTACAAATCCGCTGGAGTCTTCCAACGAATTATTTTCACCGTAATAAGACATATAAAATCTGGTATTTCCCCATGCGTTGGGGAAGAGTATCTGAGCTAAACGTTGTAAACGCGGCGGGGGATTATTTTCAAGGTGTTCAACGGTGGCCTTTAGAGTTTCTGCTCTCCAAGAATTTCTAAAAGATGTAAACGGCATCAGTAAAGCGGGTGCAGCGAGAAAAAAAGCGGCAAATACTAACAACAGATCCTTTTTATCTTTATTTTGATACCATAATAGGTAGAACGTTCCTATAACAACTAGCGACCATACAACAGCCTCTGGATGACCAGAAGTAAGGAGTGTATATAGAGCAAATACAGGCAAAGATGAAGATGATCCCATTTTAGAGATACCGTAGAGAGAAAAAGGCAAAGAATAGGAAAAATTGCCTAAAGGAAAAGCTATCCACTGCTGCGTAAAACCTGAAGCCCCCCACACTTTAGCACCGAAGATAGATGCAGCAACAGACAAACCTAAAGAACGAAGAAAAAGAAACGTGAAAAAAACAGCTAAAGTTATCTTAGTGATTACAAAAAAATTCTGGGTTGCTACACTATCCAGCGGGAGAGCAAACCATGTAAGAGGGGAAAACACCTGCGCTTGGGGATCACATGCAAGACAATGACCTGTTCCCAATATATCACTAAACAAAGGAAAATCACCGTTCAGAATCGCACTTTTAACCTCACTATAAAGTGGCAAAAGCATAGTTACTACATCGGAAAGTTGAAAATTTGTATGAGGGTCTAAAGGAGGTAATGAATCGAAGGGCTTGCTACCTCGCAAAGAGTCAAACGGAACTAAAGGTTCTAAAAAAATAAAAGTCTTGTAGAAGAAGAAAAGCATAATGCAAAAAGATAACGATAAAGATATAAAGATATCGCTCTTTTTTTCAAAACGAGATACCCAAACGGTAACTAGAATAAGCACAGAAAAATAGGCAATATATATATAACTACTTTCCGGCACCCTTTACAACTACAATAGGTCTAAAAGCAACTTTGTTTGACGGTAAAGAGACTTCATTTAGAACTTCCAGCAACGATTTAGCTAATTTCTCGTTGTGAGTATACAAAAATATCTTGTCATAAGACGCAGTAATAGGTTTTCTTTTCTCTTCTATTACTACAACAGGTAGCCAAGGTCTAGGAAGCTGAACCCATGTAGGGTAAGTAAAAGCTATATGAGCACCTTTTTTCAAAGCTTCAGAAATTACCCATGAATAAGGCAGTTTCTGAGGTTTACGATTCTCTTTCAAAGCCTTGATATTCGCTAAACCTACTATATCAAGTATATAATAATCGTTCCTATAAGAGAGATACCCTATATCGTGTGCAACAGCACCGGTTCTTAGAAATTTACTTAGATAATGCATAAAATAGTGCTGCAAATATATATCTTCAACTGCATCCACTATCTTTGATTGATAATAGATATTCATATAAAAAAGCGGCATTATAGAAACAAGCCACAATACAAAAAGGGCTCTCTTTGTATACCAAAGCTCAGTAACTCTGTAAGATATAAGATTCAAAACAACCAAGGTACCTAATACCAAAAAAGGTACTCCATATCTGCCTATGCCCGTCATCGACCCAAAAAACATAAAAAGGAGCAAATTAGTAATACCCCAAACTCCTAAACGTTTACGTTCCCTTTCACCCTCAGGTAAAAAAAGCACCATAGACACTATAGTGATTAGAATAATTAACATAGTCATTCCGTAATTCTTAATCGTCATATTACGATAGAAGTTGAACACTATCGCCTCTAATAAAGATTCTTTGCCAGGTATCCCTACAACACTCTTTGCTAAAACAGAAGAGGGCAAAAGAATACCACCGTTTATATAAAGAAATAGAGAGAAACTACCTAAAAACACAATAACAACAGCAACTATTGAAGCTGCTAACTTAATATTTCCCAAAAATGGTAGGGAACTAACAGTTACTGCTAACCCTTCGTAACGTACTAAAGGAGCTAGTATAAGAGATAATAGTGCTAAAGATCGGGAACAACTGCCGTCGAAAATCGAATCTCTTACCACTTTATAAGCTATAAGAATAGTTAAAACCTGTAGTAGATGTTCCATCCCCGAAAACAGTAAGTAGAAAGAGTTACCAACAACAACAAATATAAACCAAACCAGTACAACACTTAACTCCAACGGATAGCCTTCCTGAGATAAAATTTGTGTACCCAGATAAAAAATAAGGAAAATAAGGATAGTATTCACAAGCAAAGGAGTTATAATATGCCATTTAAAGCCAGCAAAAGGAGCAAAGATAAAAGGCCATATTATACTAGACGAAGGAGCAGAAAACTCGTCTTTGTTGATCCCGTAACCACCTCGAGCGATCTCCTCAGAAACAGCTAGATGAATATACGCATCATCTAGAAGATAAAAATTTTTACCGCTAGTTCTAGAGAATATTTGGGAAACATAAAATGTTAAAAACAAGACAATAAATAGATTACTTACAACAACAGTCTTTTTTATACCCATCCATACATCACCAATCAACTTCTACTTTAATCAGTTTTTTGTTGAAATTACACAATAAATATTTAAATTTTTTTCCGAATATATAGAGTTCTTTGGTAATCTCAACATCTACCTTACAATACTCTTCTACAAGATCTAATCTATTTTTCTTTACCCACACCAACGATTGCATACCGTTTGCAATCTTACCTTTTCCCAAAGTATTACGTGCCAGATTGGCAAGAGAAACTTTCTTTCCTATACTTGTATGAACCTTCTCAAATATATCTATAGTTTTAGAAGTCAACCTGGAACTCAAAGATATTCCCAATTCTCCTTCTAGAACCTTGTAATCGAACTTCTTAACGTTAAAACCTATAACTGTATCAGCGGATAAAAGCAGTTCTAGCAGTTTGGAGGTTTCATCCCTTTTAAAAGTTGCAAATTGCTTGCTTTCTAAGTGGTACACTACAGACAATGCAACTCCCATATCCTTTACATTGTTCCACCCTCCTACCTCTGCAGCTGACCTGAGGGTCTCTATATCAAAAACTATTACTCCATATTTAGGTATATCTGAGGAATATTTTTTGATCCACACCAAATGACTATTTGAATTCGCTTTATCCTTACAGGTACAATATGAATCGTTATTTTGCTCTTTAGATGCTCTAAAAAGGGTGTCAGGCGAAGAAAGCTCTTCCAAGATAATCTTAGCTAGAAATAGAGAACCTTTTTTGTCTAGCGGTCTATTCCCGTTCCCACATTTCGGAGAATGTATACATGCAGGACACCCATCATCACACGAGCAATTTTCTAAAGTATTTACAATCCTTCTTAATAAAAGATTTATATTTCCAAAAGCACTTTCTACAACCCCCATACCACCCCTATAACTTTCGTAAATAAACACAACCCCGGAACCTATTTGCTCGTGATAAGGAAAAGATATTCCCCCTAGATCGTTTCTATCGCACAGTGCTACACTAGGTATCAGGGCTATTGCAACATGCTCAAAAGCGTGAATAGAACCTGCATAATCAAAATTTCTAGACAAGATGGTAGTGATTTTATCATCCCACTTAAACCATATCGAATGAGAATTAAAAACAACTTTAGGCATTTTGCATTCTCTTATCCCTAAAAGTTGACCGGTCTTAGAGTTCCTAACTTCATAAGCTACTACCTCTTCTTCAACTTCTATCTCTCCAAAAGATACTGTAAAACGTCCAGCTCTAAAAGAGTTATACTCCGCAATAATAGTGGTATTCTTCCTGGTAAGAGCTTTGGTATAAAGGTGTGCATATGCTGGTTTTACAATAATTTCTTTTGTAATCTCATTAAACTCGGTCACCTCCCACGCATCCCCTCGATGCAAATAAATAGCTCCCTTATGACACTCGAGGTAAGCCCTTACCCCTGAAATTGTTCCTATTTTTCTGTTATCCTCAGTTCTGATAACAAATTCTTTCCCTCCTTCCCCTCTTATCCCTTGCAAATCGTGTACAACTTTTCCTCTGGAATAATAGAAAGAGCCGTCAAACTCCAAAATACCTTCATCGGCAAGTTCTTTAAGTAACAAATTGAACCTTTTTGCTATTGGTTCCTCTTTCAATATAGGTTTTTCCACAGCAGCACATCTAAGATGCCAAGAAGCCACGTACCTGTTATAAGGATTTATAGCAACTTCTTCACACCTTTTGTTTAAAAGCAAATGAGTATTCCTCACATAAAACTGGTCCAACGCATCGGGCATAGCTACCAGAGCAATATAACTTTCCCTATCTCTTCGTCCAACTCTACCTATACGCTGCCAGAAAGAAATTATACTGCCAGGGAAACCCAGCAAAATTACAGCATCAAGGGCACCTATATCCACTCCCATCTCAAGCGCAGAAGTGGAAATAACCCCCAACAGTTCCCCATTAAACAACTTTCTCTCTAAAAACCTCCTTTCAGACGGTAGATAACCCGCTCTATAAGAGGTTACCTTTTTAGCCAGTGAGCTGTTGTATAGCTTGAGTTTAGAGTATATACTTTCTGTAGCTACCCTAGACTTTGTAAAAAGAATCGTTCTTTTACCTGCTTCTATAGATCTCACAAATAATTTCAACGCCAACGAATAGGAACTTGAACAAAGCAAAGAGTTAAAGAAGAGGAAATACCGTTTTTTAGATGGTGCTCCTGAGCGATCTATAACCTCTATATCACAATCTGTAAGCTGAGAAGCAAACTCTTTAGGATTTCCTATAGTAGCTGAGGCAGCAACAATCTGGAGATTCGCGAGAGAAAATCGTCTCATACGAGCCAATATATGATTGAAATTGCTGCCAAAAATACCTCTGTATATGTGTAATTCATCTAAAACAAGCAAAGTTAAACTACATAGAAATCTCTCCCAATTTTTCCAGTTTCTAAGTATTCCAAAATGTAACATATCTGGATTAGTCAACAGAACTTGGGGTTGCTCCTTCCTTATACATTCACGTTCACTTAAAGGGGTATCACCGTCGTAAACGGCACATTTTACACCAACGCTGTAAAAAAAATCTTTCATACGAGCAATCTGATCCCTAGCTAAAGCTTTAAGAGGATACACAATAAGCGTTTTAGCGTCGCTATTTTTTCTTAACTTATCCAGAATAGCTAAGTAAAACACAACAGATTTTCCAGAGGCAGTAGGAGTAGAGAGTAAAACATTTTTACCTTTGCGGATAGCGTTTAAGCTTTCAACCTGATGTTTATAGAGACGTTCTATACCTAATCTTTTCAAAGACTCTATCTCTATTTCATCCAATTCTATAAACTCAAACTCAGCCTCCTTTTCAGACAGAGAAGAAACGTTATAAAGTGCTTTCTCTACATCCAAATCGTAAGTCAATTTCTCAATAAAATAATCTGCATCCATCAATGAAAGTATAAATAAAAGTTAATTACTAAATATACAGAGTGTAGCCCTATATAAACCAAAAAGGTAGTTATACCTTATTACTTAACTATTATCGTACCAGATCTACCTTCTAAAGCTGCTTGCAAATTATTATGATCAGTTATTATAGCTCTCTTCCCTCCGTTCTCTACAAAAAAAATTGCAGCTTCTATTTTAGGTCCCATACTACCAGGGGGGAAATAACCTTTATCCAAGTATACTTTAAGCTCACTAGCAGATATTTTATCTATAGCTACCTCGTTAGGAGTCCCGTAACCTAAAAAAACTGCCGGAACATTGGTAACTATAACTAAAAGTTCAGCCTCTATCTCCTTTGCAAGCAAAGAGGAAGAGAGATCTTTGTCCACTACTCCTTCAACACCGATCAATTTTTCCCCTTTCCTAGCTACCGGAATACCCCCACCTCCGCAGCATATTACCAGAAACTTGTTGGACAATATCTCTTTTATAACTTCAGACTGCACTATCGTTTTGGGTTTTGGTGACGGGACAACTCTTCTATATTCACCTCTCCTGTATTCTTTCAAAATCCATCCCTTTTCCTTCTCTAATCTCGTTTTCTCCTCAAAAGGATACGTTCTACCAACAAATTTAGTAGGATTCACGAAAGACTTATCATCCACATCCACTTCAACCATCGTAATAACAGTTACAACATCCGCTGAAACGGTTCCCCTTAATTCCTTTTCTATAAAGTATCCTATTTCACCCTGAGTAGTCGCCACTATAAGGTCCAAAGATTGCAAAGGGAGTTCCTGTTGAGCCAATTCGTTGCGCAGAAGAGCAAACCCAACCTGAGGACCATTACCGTGAGTTATAGCTATCTCATAGCCACGATCCACCAATATATGAATGACATTTACCACTTTTTTTATAACATCTGTACCGGACATATCTCTAGGATCAACTATCGCGTTACCACCTATAGCAAAAACTGCCCTTTCCATCGCTCCCTCTTAAAATTACCACTATAATTAATAATTAAAACCGATATGAATATAAAACTGCTAGTCATACTTATACTTCTCACTTCCTGCTCTAAAGAACGCCAAAATTATACCAGAAGTGAACTTAAAATAGCTATCAAAAGAGCTCCGTTGTCTTTAGATCCTCACTCCAGAAACGAGATAATAACTTTGGCGTTACTTGCCAACATAAACGATCCTCTATTTGTACTTGATAATGACTTCGGTATACACCCACGAATAGCAGAAAAATGGGAAAATACCGATGATTTAACCTGGAAAATATATATAAAGAGGCATCTGCATTTTAGCAATAATTCTCCCATAAGAGCACAGGACGTTGTCGCAACTATTAGAAGATCACTACAAGAAAAAAGCGCTATAAAAAGTTACCTTTTAACAGTCAAAGAGATAAAAGCTATATCTAACTGGATAGTGGAAATTAAAACTTATACGCCAGACCCACTACTACTTTACAAATTGGCTTATATATACATTATTCCCCACGAATACCTTGAATCTCCATACGATGGTAAGATAAGTAGCGGACTTTACAGAGTGCAAAAATGGTTTGGTAAAGAAAACAACATCATACTTGTGAAAAACAGTTACCACTTTCTAGCTAATGAACAGTACCCAGACGTTTTAGAATTTATTATAGAAAGCAACGAGAAAAAACGAATCTCCATGGTAACTACAGGCAAAGCTGACATTGCAGAAGATATAACACCTTATGAGGCCTCATTAAGTGTTAAACAGCACAGAAATGTAGAAATAGTACCTCTTCAAGGATTAATAATTCGTTACCTCCACCTTAAACCTAGCTCTATCTATTTCAAAGATCCTCAGGTAAGAAAAGCAATAGCGTTAGCAATTGATAGAGAAAGGATGGTGAAAGAGTTATTTAAAGGGTACGCTAGAGCAGCTTACGCTATGATACCTAAATATATCTTTGGTTATACCGACGAGATAAATCTCCCAAAAAGAAATTTACAAAAAGCAAAAGAGTTATTATCAAAAGCAAATTACCCATCAGAACCTATAACGTTGTACACAAGCACTACAGACAAAACCCCTGAATATATAGCTTCAGACCTAAAAGAGATAGGTATTACAGTGAATATCAAAAGACTAAATTTTTCAGAGCTCTATCCAAAACTCCAAAAAAAAGAGATAGAGTTTTATTACGGAGGAGTTATAACTTTAGTAGGTGACTCAATAGGATTTCTTGAAACTTTCGTACACTCAAAGGGTGCAGCCAACTTTGTAAATCTCGAAGATGAAGAACTGGATAAAATAATAGAAGATGCAAGTAGAACTTTAGATATGGCACTAAGAAAACAGAAATTGTCTTTAGCTCTAAAAGTATTGAAAGATAAATTTATATTCATACCTATTATAAATCCCGATTCCATATATATAAAACGTAGAGATATTCAATGGAAACCAAATTTTATCCTCCCACTATTTATCTCAGCTCAATGAAAGAGAAAAAAGTTAAAAATTCACTCCTTTTCCTCTTATTGTGTGTATCATTTATCTCTTTACCAGAGTCTTTAAAAAAATTTTTTATCTACTCTTTAACCCTACTCGGAATATCCTTTGTAAAAACAACAAGTACACGAATCCTATTCCTAGCATATTTCATCTTCTCTTTAATCAACTTTCGTATACAGCTAGAGGAATATATAAACAAAATAGCCGTTATTATACTATCTCTTTTATCGGCAAAGCTAAATCTCTACAACCTAATTTTACCCTTAGCAATAGGTATAACCGCTATTATAGGATCTGTTATGGGAAGTAAAAACTACGACAACATAGTTCATCCCTTGCTAGGATTTGTTATACTCCTAGCAGCTATTAGACAGAGAATATCTATTACAACAAAAGCACTTCTTATTCTTCAGATAGCAACGGGAGTGTTGTTGGTCGGAACAAAAACAACTTCTATACACTATATTCATGCTTTAACCGCATCGGCATTAATAAGTTGGAATATCTATGAAAACGACCAAACAGTATAAAGGCACGCAAACTTTATCTAGAAAGCCAGATTCCTATATGACGACTTCTGTAAGGAATCTTTATATCTGGAGGTCTACCAAAAATTTCTGTGTACTTACCAGCTTCGGTTACCACCAACATTCTCTTGGTACCTTCATCAAGCCATCCCAAGGAACTATTTTCTGTCAGTATAACTAAAGGTTTTTTCAACCGTCCCAGAAAACCAAATTCACCATGATGCCTTCCGACAAAAGCTATCTCATATCCCTGCGATTCATAAACACCGATTAGCTCTGCAGCTTTACGTGGAGAAAAGTTGGCAGCAAAGGAAGGTAAAATAAACGCCAAAAGAGCGATATAAAAAATATTAGCCAACAGAGGTAATTTCAGCCGCGAAAAGCTTTTTTCCAGGTAAGTGTAAGATATTAACATTATAGTAAATACCATTACACCTGAAAGCAAGGAAAGATTAGAAAAGTCGTAATCTGTGAAGTGGAATTTTAATATAGAAGGTAAGAGTACAACAGGAAAAATTTTAAACCAAAAAGTTTTTCTCACTTGCAGGTCTATTTTACCTATAAGAAGTGCAAAAGCCGGTAAAATGGGCAAAAGGTAGTGAGGTCTTTTTGAGGGAATAAAAGTAAAAATAAGGAAAGGTATAAATATCCACACAGAAAGTAACATTTTCCGCCAATCGTTTGAAGAACTAAAAAGATTACTAACCTCTTTCCAAAACTCCCTCTTGACACTATACGGCAAGAGCAGAAAGGGCATAATAACAATGTACCCCCACCACGGAGTATCATGAGGAGGCTTATCCCCATGTACCCTACTTAGATGTTGGGATATAAGAATCTCTCTTAGATACGATGGATCGGTATAAACGAAAACTAAGTATACCCATACAAACACCAAAAGTATACCTCCTAATGAGGCTAACAGAAGAGTACGAACTTTAATTCTATTTTTCTCTTCTCTAGGTCTCCAGAACTTAATAAACAAAACGGGAGGCAAAGCGAAAATCAAAAAGACAGGTCCCTTTGCTAAGATACCTGCAGTATAGGTTAACAGATATCCTGTAATACTTTTCTTACTACTACCCTCCAAAACGATTTTTACGAGCAGATAGATATTTAAAGTAACTATACAGGTAAGCAGCACATCAAAAGAATAAAAAATAGAGTATATAAACCATGAAAAGAAACTTGCCAGAATAAGAGGCGAATATCTATCCTCTTTTGGAAATAGAAGCTTATCCAATCTATAAACTATCCAAATGGTTAAAGAAGAGAAGAAAGCTTGCACTAAGTAACCCCAAAACTCATCTACGCCTCCTAATAACCAGAGGATATTAGTAAACCAAAAAAGGAGCGGAGGTTTATGGGAGTAAAATTCGCCATTAAGCGTAGGCACAACAAAATTTCCATTAATCCACATCTCCCACGCGACAGTTAGATAGCGGCTTTCATCTACCGCTGTAACATCTCTAAACGCTATAGAAAAGAAGGCCCAAACGAAAGGTAGAAGCAGAACAGCCCTTTTATCTATTCTCATAGACAACTTACATAGTAGTAGGTAACAGATACTTTTTCAAGCAAAGCACTACAATTGTGAACGTGTAGCAAAGATTAACAACAATTAAAATTAACGGTTTTATGTAAAACGCCATAAAAACTTTTCAACTAAATGGTTATTTAAGAAACTGAAAACGTTAGTTTCCATAAACTAAGGTATAATTTAACTCTTGATCATGCTTACCACCTTTTTAGGTTTACCAAACTCTACCAATCCTAAAATAACCTTTATTCCTATATGTTGGGAAAGGTCTACAAGTTTTATAAAAGGCACAGTTAATGCCCCTTACGAAATAATACAACTATCTAATCAATTGGAAGATTGGGATTACCAAACCAATATAGACCTATCATCGGTTCCAGTTGCAACTTCAGAGTTCCTTTTTCCCAGCACCGACGCTTCTGAAGGTCTTAAATCTATAGCTACAACTGTATTTAATATTATAAGTAGAAGCGAAACTTTACCCGTTGTAATAGGAGGTGAACATTCACTATCTATAGGTGTAGCACAAGCTTTAAAGGATAAAGGGGAAAGGTTCGGCTTTATATATCTAGATGCTCACTGTGATACCAGAAAAATATACCAAAAGGATCATTTTTCGCACGCTTGTACAGCAAGAAGAATATTCGAACAATCAATACCTATAGCTCCTATAGGCATAAGAGCATTTTCTCTCGAAGAACTTAACTTTCTCAAAGAACACTCCATACCATTTACAACAGCTGATAAACTAAAACTAGATTTTTGGGAAAAAGAGGTAGAGAGTATCCTTTATCACATGCCTAACAAAATCTACCTTAGTATAGATTTTGATTTCCTTGATCCTTCTGTAATTCCTTGCGTAGGAACTCCTGAACCAGGAGGGATTGGATGGAAACAAGCAATATCTATAATAGAAAAAATAATAAGGAGAAAAGAAGTTATAGCTTTAGATTTTGTGGAGCTTTCTCCACGGGAAACACTCAAATGGGGTACTTACACAGCTACAAAGCTTATATATAAAAGCGTTAACATATGGTTAAAGAAGGAGAATAGAGATGGAAGTTAGCATTCAAGACAAATTTTACCCGGAAAATCGCTGTTTCGGATGCGGTCCTGCAAATAGCAAAGGATTACAGATAAAGAGCTTTCCTATAGATAAAAGATCTATCAAAGCTGAATGGTACGCAAGAAAGGAACACGAGGCGTGGCAAGGAGTATTAAATGGCGGAATAGTATGTACCCTTCTAGATTGTAACGGTAACTGGTGTGCTGCCTGGTTTGTTATGAACGAAGATAATTTATCAAAACCTCCAAATACTGTAACGGCAGAGATAAAAGTAAAGTTATTAAAACCCACACCGTCCAACGAAAAAATAATCATTATAAATAGAGCTACAGAGAGAAAAGGAAGAAAAATAAAAGTAGAAGGCGAAATACAACGAGAAGACGGAAAGATAACAGCCAAAATGGAAGGGATATTCGTAGTGGTAGAAAAAGGATTTGTAAGATAAAAACCACACACAAAACTCTTGTAATTTCTAATTACTCTATCAAGAGAGATAAACTGCATTAGCAAGTGCAGCGAAAATACCTTATCCACTTAAATAAATCTACCATTCACAGAGCAGATAAAAAATTTATAAAACTATCCCATCTGCCTAACGCCTTACAACTACCAAAAAAGCGACAAAAACAGATTTTCTAGAAAATATTTCAACAGACTCCTCAATTACAAGTTAGCTATCCGAAGATTTTATACAGCTTTCTTCACACTATATATACGTTACTTAGTTATAGAAACAACTCTTTAGAGGTGTAAAAAATGGTATGCAGGGTAAAAACCTTAACTTACTCATCGTTAGATGTTTACCAAACCACTATAGAGGTACAGATCAAAAAAAGAGGATTACCTACTATAAAGGTTGTAGGTACTAGCGATTCTAGAGTAAAAGAAGCTGTAGATAGAACAAAAGGGGCACTTTTTTCCTTAGGTATAGATCTACCACCTAGAAAAGTATTAATAAATATCTCTCCAGCCAACACTTTTAACAAAGGCACACATTTTGATCTTCCTATAGCATTGGCTTTAATGGTTGCAAACGGATACATTATGGCTACAGAGAGACTTGAAAACAGTTTCTTTTGCGGTGAACTATCGCTAGATGGAAAACTAAAAAGAATAGATGGCGGTTTTATATTCTCCAGCTTCGGATACAAAAGCGGCAAAAACGTTATCCTACCTCTAGAGAACAAAGATGAAACATTAAAAGGAACACTCTTAGCAGAAAATATCCTAGAGGTGTTGGAATGGCTTAAAGATTCAAAGAATTTAATTAGGACTCAAGGGATAAAAAACACAACTTACATAGACAACAAAGTAAATATTGAGCTTATAAAAGGAAACGAATTAGCTAAAAAAGCCGCTGTAGTTGCTGCAGCTGGAGGTCATAACTTACTTTTAGTTGGACCTCCAGGGGTAGGTAAATCTATGCTCGCCAACTCTGTAAAAACCCTCTTACCGCCTCTTACAGAAAAGGAAGCTATAGATGTATCAAAGATCTATTACATTGCAAACTTACTACCCAAAGGCAAGCTGCTCACAACTCCTCCCTTCAGAGCCCCACATCCTTCTATTTCTCAAGCAGCACTTATTGGAGGCGGTAATCCTCCTCAACCTGGAGAAGCAAGTTTAGCACATAAAGGGATACTCTTTTTGGATGAACT
>JALWYX010000066.1 GCA_027078415.1 Thermoanaerobaculia bacterium | reverse complement strand
TGGGGATTATTACTTGCTTATTTTCGATGGTACCAAAAGAATAAAAACCTCTAAATTCACCATAAAAAGCGGAGAAATAACCTTCCTAAACTCGCTTTTTTAAAATAACCTTTTTTAGCCAACTACTCTTAGGTTTAGCTGTTATATCAATTAACGGTTACCGATAAAAACCTAACTTTACACTTTCACAGATACAGTTAATATATCATAAGCCAATTAGGGCTAGGAAAATTCAAGAGGTATAATATAGATACAACTACAAGCAGTTTTTTCCAAATGAATTTGGGAAAATACTGAATAACCGTTAGTACAAACAGCAATGTATAAAACATAAAAACTATAGATTAATTTACTAACTCGTACTTCTAATAACTTTTATCCTAGCCAAATTATTTCTCTGCTCTTAAAAATTAATCAAGAGATATACTTTCCAACCCTTATATTTGAGTGTTATATCTTTGTATTTTTTTCGATTTCAGAAGTAACGGCAAGAAATTGTAGGTATCTTAAAAGTACAGATACGCTTTTTATTCCAAATCCAAATTGTTAGCAAAAGCTACAAAACCAAAGTATTTTCCCCAATGCCTACAGTGCTTAATGTATGATCCTTACTACAAGAATAAACAATAGGTATTACTACAAAATTTATACTATCTAACAACGGATAAACAGATTAATGCATATATATACATCCTACTACTCTAAAATTCCGCCAAATTTAGTTAAAATTTCTACTATTTTTGTGTATATCCATTAGTCTAGCAGCAAAGAGATATAAAGAAAATTTTTAAAGACTACGAATATATTTTCTATTTCCTAAAAATTTCCTTCTCTTATAATGGTGTGTTGGTCAGAATAGATCCTAAAAAATGGTGTCTCCAACGGCTTTCTATTTTCTCCTAAATCTATAGGAACAAGTTTCACTTTGTACTCCCCAGGTGCCAAACCTGTTATAAAAAAACCTCCTGTTGAAGAAAAAACTTTTAACGGGGTAAAGAATGAAGGTGGTAAACACCCTATCTCCTTTTTACAAACGGATAGCACATAACCATCATCAAAACCGACTCCGGTGCTTCTACCTTCAAATACAACTGTACCGCTTCCACTTCCAAGTACCAACTGTACTTTACCTTCCCTATCTGCATCAAGTAACATAGCGTTTCGGCTCCATCCTTTCCCTAACTTAGTAATCTGAGTCTCTGGAAAAACGTAAATATCGTGGTAAGGAAGATTGGAAAATTTTGCAACATATCTCTCCTCCTTATCGCTAGGAGGTCCTACTATCCTATAAGGTTTCGCTTCTTCTCCTTCCAACACTAATGCAGAGATTATACTAAAAGGGGTGTCCTTTAGAGCCGCTACTATAACCAAACCTCTCCCAATAGATTTATACTCTGGAGACAACAATTCAACTTCTATCTCTTTACCTTTCTTAAGTGTCACCTCGTAACTATCTTTACTAGTTGCAAAAGTCTCCGGACCAAAATACCCCTTAGGATGGCGAATAAGAACTAAATACTCTCCACTCTTTAAATATTTGCATAAAGCCTTACCTTCCTCGTTACTTTTTGTCCAGCAAGAAAACGAAGGATAATACCCTTTTTTATACGAATGTACAACAACACTCGCACCCTTTACAAGTTCTCCCCTATCATCTCTTATAACAAAAGAAAGCTCACTATCCTCTAACTTAACTCTAACCCTTCTATCCTCAGCACAATTCTCCATTACAACCCTTGAGTAAAAATTTGTAGTGGATCTCCTTGTTGTAAATTTTTTGCCTATCTCTTTTATAAAAATCTCCTTACTATTCCCATACTTTATATAAGTCTCCACAAAACTCTTACCTTTAACTATATCCCTAACCCTAACTGGTTTTTTCAAATCCTTGAAATTTACATATCTGGTTACTCTAAGAACGTCTCTCCAGCTAATAGAAATATCAAAATCTTCTCTACCATCACTGTTATCAACATCTACAACCTCTATCTGGTATTCACACTCATTTACATCTAAGGTAACCTCTTTATTCTCATCTTTTATTTCGTATATAGCTAAAGGTACAGTTACATCTGTAAATCCACGCCCTCCTTTTTTAATCCTCCATTTAACAGAGTAGATCCAAGGATAGAGAAAGGACCATACAAACCTGTCATTTATAAAAACGGGAGATTTTGAAGATGTACCTAATCTACGATACGGTGAATATACAAAATAATCTCTAGGGAAACTTTCAGTTTCAGAATTTATAGGCTCTAAGTAAATAGCGCTCTCCTTGCCAAGAGGTGGAGCTAACGATAACTTAAAACTAACTGCGGGGACCAACTCTACGGTACCTACATCCAAAGGACTTTTTATTTTACTAACATCTTTTACTCTCTTTTTATAAAAAAAAGGAGCATAACCGTCGGCAAAAACTGAAAAATTGATCCCAAAATCTGAAATAGCCTTTGTAAAAAGGAACGTTTTAAAACGTCCCTTTCTATCTGTAAGGAAATAAAAGTGTTTATCAAAATTGTATTTCTTTAAAAACCTCATCACGTCACCCATATCCCATTCATCCGTTTTGACCCTAACAACACGGCTATAATGAGGTAAAAGTTCGGAGGGTAAGAAGAAAGGGTAATCCCCTACTTTAGCTCCAGCTATAGGAAGCCCCGTTTGCTTATCTATTACAACTCCTCTTAGTTCTATAAACTCGTTATCAGGTAAACCTTCACACTCTACCTCTGTAACAGAGGCTTCTTTTACAACTATAGGATATGTCTGAAGAGAATGGTTATACGAGTACTTAAAACATATAACTAAGTACCTACCTTTGGTTACTTTAAAAGTATACTTGTCCGGATTTAAATCTTTACGAACAACTACAGCCGATTTATTGTTATCCTCGTATCTAAGAATCCCTATAACACCCTTCTCCTTTATCCCTGGGAAAAAGTTCACCAAAATCTCACCGGTTTCCGCAGACAGGAACAAACCGTAGAAAAAAAACATAGAAAACACAGCTACCCTTTTCATCTTACCCTCCTTTATATATCTATCTTAGCTAACTCTCACTACTTCCACTATCCTGAGAGCAAGGATCATATTTTATATTTACATAAGGTTGATTACAGACAAAAACATATCCGTAAGTACAATCCTGGGGAATCCAGTTATCACATACCCTACCGTAAGCCATACAAAAAGTACCATCCGTTGGGTTTTCATCAGGTACTCCGTCTGAAAAACAGTACTCAAGCCCATCAGGATCTATATCACACCAGGCATGTAGGAAATTACATGAGCTACACGCAAACAACGGCCCTACACTAGCCAAAAACAAACCTAAAGCTATCACCAAACTTACTTTAACCTTCATAACTCCTTCCTCCTTTCTTTATTTTTCACAAAACTCTTCAAAGGGCCCCTCAAAGAGTCATTGGCATTGTAAAAAAAAAAAAAATGAA
>JALWYX010000065.1 GCA_027078415.1 Thermoanaerobaculia bacterium | reverse complement strand
GTATAGGTTTATAGTAGGTGACTATTGAAGTATAAATTTTGTTAGTTGGGTAGGATTTGTGTATGGATGATTTTTTTGGGTTTGCTGGAATAAAAAAGGATAGTAGAGTAGCGATTGAAGTTCATGATCTTACTGTTTCGTATGGTAGAAGAGCTGTTTTATATAATGTGGATTTTGAAATAGAAGAGGGTCAGTTAGTAGCCGTTATTGGTCCCAATGGTGCAGGAAAAACTACTCTTTTGAAAACTATGGCCGGTATGCTTAAACCTCTTAAAGGTTGGGTAAAGATTTATGGTCAACCTCCTCATAAGCGCAGAGGTTGGATAGGGTACGTTCCTCAGAAGGAAAGTGTTGATTGGGAGTTTCCAGCAACTGTTTTGGATGTGGTTATGATGGGTACATATGGGCATCTTGGATGGTTTAGGCGTCCAGGTAAAAGGGAAAGAGATATAGCCTTTGAAGCTTTACGAGAGGTTGGAATAGAAAATCTGGCGGATAGACATATAAGTGAACTCTCTGGCGGACAACAGCAGAGAACTTTTATAGCGAGAGCTTTGGCCCAAAAAGCTAGGGTGTATTTTATGGATGAACCTTTCGCAGGTGTTGATGCTCGAAGTGAAGAAGCTATATTGTCTGTTTTGGATAAACTTAAACATCAAGGCAAAACGGTTGTCGTTGTTCATCACGATCTTTATACTGTTTCTAAGTTTTTTGACTCAGTTATACTTCTTAATTTAGTTCTTATAGATTACGGTAGAACTTCTGAAGTGATGACGGAGGAAAATTTGCGTAGAACTTACGGTGGCCGTATCGATTTAGTAAGTAAAATAGCGGAGATAGTGCGTAGCAGAGATGAGTGATTTCGGTGTTATTGTTTTACCCGTTATGTTAGCTTCTGTTTTTCTTGGCCTAGCAGGTGGGTTGGTAGGTTCAATAACGCTTTTGCAAAGACGTTCCCTCTTTGCTGATGCGATTTCTCATGCGGCCTTTCCTGGTATTGTATTAGCATTTTTGATTATAGGAAAACGTGAGATGTTAATTATGACCTTAGGGGCTTTTTTGACGGGAGTAATAGGTGCTTATGCTGTTTCAAGCATCACAAAATATTCTCATATAAAACAGGACGCCGCTTTAGGAATAATACTGGCCAATTTTTACGCTTTCGGGGTGGTGTTATTGGGGGTTGCACAAAAGATGCCTGTCTCTTTTCAAAGTGGTCTTAACAACTACTTGGTTGGTCAAATAGTTGCAGTTTTAAAAAATGATCTCTGGTTTATGACCGCTGTATCTTTGGCAGTAAGCATAATTGTGTTTCTCTTTTTTAAAGAGATTCAGCTTTTTATATTTGACAAATACACCTTGGAGGTACTTGGATTTAAAATAAGTTATTTAGATATTGGGTTAGTTTTTCTTATGGTACTAACCGTTATAGTAGGTATATATACTTCGGGAGTAGTATTGGTTGTTGGTAGCTTTGTTATTCCCGGTGCAATTGGTAGATTGTGGAGCGATAAGTTTACATATATGCTTGCTATAGCTGGATTTGTAGGAGCTGTCAGCGGTGTTGTAGGTGTATACATTAGCTCGTTAGCTCCAAGATTACCTACAGGTCCCCTTATAGTAGTAGTAAGTGGAATTTTTCTTTTGTTTTCTTTGCTTTTCGCTAGTAAAGGAGGGATAATCAAAGAGTTTATACTTATAAAAAGTATGAAAAGAAAAGTAACTGAAGAAAATATAATAAAACATCTGTACCTGGTAAACGAAGAACAACTCGATGAAGGGTATCAACAACTGGGAGTACCTTTTACCTATCTTTTAGGAGCGTTAAGCACAACGCCTTTTAGGCTAAATAGAAGTCTAAAGAGACTTGCTAGGAAAGGGTATATTACCTATTCTGATAACAAGGCAATTGTTTTAAGCGAAAAGGGATACGAAGAAGCAAGAGGTATAGTAAGAAGACATAGGTTGTGGGAAACTTATCTTTTTAACCGTCTTTCTTTACCAGATACTCATTTACATGACGATGCTGAAATGGTTGAACACTTGCTTACACGTGAGGATGAAGAGGTTTTAGATAAAATTCTGAACTTTCCTAAGTTTGATCCTCATGGTAGAAAGATTCCTAGAGAAGTATGATAGATATAGAAATTCTGCTTATAGCTAGTTTAGTAGCAGTAACTTGCTCTTTTCTGGGTAGTTTTCTTTTAGTGAGAAAAGAAGTACTTATAGCCGATTCTATAAGTCATGCAGTTTTACCAGGTATAGCTGTAGCTTTTTTGTTAACGGGTCAGCGTACAACGCTCTTTGTTGTTGTAGGGGCAGCTTTGGCCGGAGTGATAGCAGTTGTGGGAATAGATTTAATATCACGTGCTAGGATGATAAAAAAAGATACTTCTATGGGCGTTATTTATCCGTTTTTTTTCGCTATAGGAGTTTTACTTGTAACTTACTACGCAAGTAGAATAGATCTAGATCTTAATTGTGTACTTTTTGGAGAAATTTTATTTACAGTTCTAGATAGAACATACCTTCCACCTACACTTGCTGCATATTTAGGTTTTACAGATATAGGTCCTAGAGCGTTATGGATCATGTTGGCTGTCTTTACAACCGTTGTAACTGTAGTACTTCTTATATATAAAGAAATTAAAATAACATCCTTTGACCCTTCTTTTTCAAGAGTTGTAGGAATAAACCCCTATCTTTTGTACTACATACTGGTCACTCTAGTATCACTAAGTATAGTAGCTGCATTTGAGATCGTTGGAGCTATACTTGTACTTTCTTTTATAGCCACTCCTCCAGCAACAGCTTATTTAATTACAAAACGTTCTTTAGCAGCTGTAGTTGTAATTGGTTCTTTGATATCTTTGGTAGCAGTAGTTATAGGGTATTGGTGGGGCAGTTTTCTTGATTTACCCATAGCTGCAGCTATGGCTACAACAAGTGGTGTTATCTTTGCTGCGGTACTTTTTGGTAAAAAGGTTGTGGAGTCACTCAAATGATAAGAAATATCGTTTTCTATCTTCTACTTGCCTGTTCCTTTGGATTGTATGCTACTCAAACAGCTTTTAGAGAATGTAACTGCTTCAATTGGGAAGAACCGTTTGTTTGTACTGTAGCTATTAGGATAGGGGAGGACAAAGATCTGTACTTTTTACAACCCCGCGAGAGAGTCACTCTGAGACTTAATGCTAAAGATAAAACAGAGATTCACTTTATCGCTTACGATCAGAGAGGGAAAGAGTATCGCGCAGAAAGAGATGGTAGCATTTTTAATTTTCATTTTAATAGAGAATGTCATACCTTATTTGATCATAAATTGGACTATGAAAGGTTGGTAATTGAGACTAAAGGTAAAATAGGAAGATGTGATTTTGAGCTATTTGTACCCGGTAACAAGAATCTCAATGCTGTTTTTAGAGTAGAAATAAGCTTAGATGGCACTTTAGATAGACTCACATCTCAGCAAGCACGTAAATTGGGTACTCTTCTTTATGAAGCGCTTTTGGATAGGATGCCCGATGAAACATTTGACGAAGTGGTTATGCAGTTGCAAATAGGAAAAGTAGATGAAGTTGTAAAAAATATTACAAGGAGTAGAGAATTCAAAGACCAGGTAAGAAAAAACTCACCTGCTAAAAGGCTAAAGAGATACTACAAAGTTTTGCTCGAACGTGATCCAGATTATTCCGCTATAGCAAGTTTTCTTCCCAAACTAAGAGGCGGGAAAGATTTTGAGGTTATTATAGCAATTATACGTTCTCCTGAATTTATAGAAAGGTTGTTTGAATAGTTTGAAAAACTCTTTGATTATTGCTCTTATCACTCTTATTGGTCTGGTGGGGTGGGTTAAATGGTGGCATCTGAGATTAGACCTTGCTTTTTATAGTGCTCCTGGTGCAGTTCAACCTTTATGGGAATTGGTTAAGCCTGAGCTCAATTTGCGGCGAGTTTCTTTTACTAAACTACCAAACTGGGGGCGAGCCAGCGTTTCAGCAGCTTTTGAGGCTTATTTAAAACAGTGTTCACTTGATTTGGAGAAAAGTTTATCGGAACTCAATTTAAGAGCATCTTTAGCTGTTCCTGTATCGAAAATAGTAGATTTATGTAAAGAGATAGATAAATTTAAATATACTCCTGAAAAGTTTTTTGAAACTTTTTTTACTCCTTGGAAACTTTTTCTAGGTTTACACGACAAGACTTTTTTTACAGGTTACTACGAACCTGTATTGGATGGTTCTTTCTATAGAGAGGGTAAATATCGTTATCCTATATATAAAGCTCCTCCTGAGATCGTTAGAGTGGCGTTGTTTAAGTTTCCTTACACTGAATTTTCTTTTAGAAGATTTATATACGGTAAACTTGCGAATAAGGAAATAGTTCCATACTACTCGCGTGCTGAAATAGAAAAAGGAGCTTTGGAAGGAAGAGGATTAGAAATTCTATGGGTTTCGGATAAAATAGATCTTTTTTTTCTTCATATTCAAGGTTCGGGAATAGTAATGACCGAAAGGGGGCTTGTAAGAGTGGGATATGCAGCACAAAACGGTCATCCTTACAGGAGTATAGGTAAATATCTTATAGATATTGGAGCAATAGACCCAAATGAAGTTTCTATGTATTCAATAAAGGAGTGGCTTAGGAAAAACGGTGATAGAGTGGATGAAATACTTAACTATAACCCCTCTTACGTGTTTTTTAGGGTGCTAGATAGTAAGTCCCCTAAAGGTACTATAGGTTCAGAACTTACTCCAGAAGGTTCCATAGCTATAGATCCTAACTTTTTACCTTTGGGAGTTCCTTATTATGTATCGGTACCTATAGATACTCCTTCTGGAAAAAAAAGTTTTAGATCGTTGGTTATATCTCAAGATACGGGTGGTGCAATAAAGGGCGCTCTTAGGGCAGATATATATTGGGGAACAGGAAAAAGGGCTGAGTATATAGCGGCTCATCTTAAAACTAAAGGTACTCTCTGGATTTTGCTTCCAAAGGGATACGATTCTGGAACTCTGGATAGAGAAAAAATGTTAACTAGAGCCAAAGAGATGTTCAAGAATAAGTTTCTGAGAAAGTAGCTTTTTCCTTACGTAGTTTAAAGAACTGTGATTACTCTCTCTTATCTCTTTGGATTTTAAAGTATAAAAGTACATATTTACCTGGTATATTAAAGTATATATTTACCTGGTATATTCTGATTGTTAGCTAAGATTGAGGCTTCTCTTGTTCTTTAATTCGTTTTTCCAGTTCTTTGATTTCTTGCTGGTTGGCTGGAGCAATTTTCTTTAGTTGCTTTATCTTGCTTTGGGCTTCTGTGATCTCGTTAAGATCTGCTACTAGTACTACTACTTCGTTAAACAACGCTTGCCAATAGTTTGGATCTATTGTACGAGCTTTTTGAAAAACTTTTAGCGCTTTTTCTACCTCGCCATTCTGTCTGTAACAGATTCCTAAATCTGTTAGCATGTCTGGTTCTTCTTTTTTTGTTAGTTTTAAGGCTTTCTCAAATAGTTCTATGCATCTTTCCCATCTACCTATGGATAGATTCAGCTGTGCTAGTTCGGTAAGAGTTTTTATATCGTTAGGATTTTCTTCCAGTTTTGCCAGTAACGACTGTATATACTGCATAGGGTCAAAAGAAGATGTAGACGGTTCTATCTCTTTTATCTCTGTCTGCTCTTGTAATATCTCTTCGCTTATAACAGCTATAAAACTATATGCTGTTATAAGAAGAGTGAATATTATTACTAATTGAGATTTATTCGGTTTCTTCAATTCTAACTTTCTCCGCTATCCACTCACCTCTAGCTGGACCTGGGGAAGAAAGAAGTGTTGCTTCCCACGAACCAACCAACTTGTTTTCAACCACTCTACCTCGTAGCACCATAGAGTACCCTTCCTTAGAATCTAACCTGTCCAACCTTACCTCACCATTTATATATTCTCCTCTAATCGATCCCCAATAATCACCATCCAATCTATATATCCCTCTTACAAGTGTACCTTCAAGAGTAAGTTCTAATACACCCTCCTGATTAAAGGGAAGTAAAGTTATCTTCCATATTCCCGAGATAGGATCGGGTAACCGCGGAGCCAATTTTGAAATATTGTTCTTCTTTTCAGATATTTTTGATACTCTTTTAGCTTTTTCTGCTATGATGGAAACTACTATTATATTTTTGGTAGATATCTGTGCTAGTTGGGCATAAAGATCTTCAAGCTCGGAAAATTTAATACCCAGTTGGGTAAAGTTTTTCTCTTCTATAAGTAAACCTATCTCCTCCTCAATTGTATCTATTTGTTTGTTTATTTTTTGTTTTTCTTTCACTAAAGAGTTGTACAATACTATCTTTTTGTTAAGTTCATCTAATTCTAAGTTATAAAAAAAATCGAGAATTGTTCCTATATGTCCCACGTGTGCATTTCCTAAAGATGGTAATAAGAATAGTAACAGTAAAACTAACTTCACTTTTTTCATGCCTCTATTTTATACGATTTTAACGTTTTACTATTTCTTTCTTATCTACCTGCCTGAGTTTCTCAGCATTTTATCTGTTGAGTATATTGCATTATAGCACTTTGTACGCTTAGTGTAGGATAGCTTGTTTGCTAGTCGCAAGTAAGTAACAGCTATTGGATACACCTTTTTTCGCTACAGTTGTGCTCTTACATGTTAATCTTTGCCCTCTTGTTATGTAAACACTACAATTTGTTTGAAAGGTCTTTAATTGGATCGATAAAGGTTATCGAAATCCCATTGTTAATGAGTAAATCATATGGTGCTTGAACACAGTTGGTTAATTGATTTCTAGAGTATCTAGACTTTGTATTCTGCAGTGCTAGAGACAGAATGTGGTCTTGTTTGATTAACTGTAAAATATTAATGCATAATAAGCAGTGTTCTTTTGTTGTTTTTACTTTTGAGTGTGGGGATGCTAATATGAACCAACTATCAGTAGAGTTTTGTGATTTTCTCACGCTTGCGGAAATACCCCTATTTTCTATGATCTGTCTGGTTTGTAGATCATTTAACGAAAGGTTTTTTCTATTTATAGCCAAACTGTATGAGTTATTGTACTTAGTTTAAAGAAATCGGCAGTGTTGAGCTAAAGAGCCTTGGTTAGATCATTTTTATTTGGAGAGGAGGGGGAGTAGATTGTATAAATATCGGGGTTCTCTAGGGTTAATTTGTGGATGTTAAAAATCTTTTCTTTTCTATAATAGTGATAATAATGTGATTGTAGCTAAATATATAGATTATCGTGTTTTTAAGATTTTATAACAAGTTGTGGAGTATCCATTGCTGATTTTTTAAAGTTCACATGCGCATGTTTGTGCTTGGAATATATACCTTGACATTTAATTTTTTTCTTTTTAGTTTAGTTTTTTTCATAATGGCTGGAGATTTTGATGCGTTTAGCACCACTTTATTTGTTGGTTATTTAGTATTGAGTACCGGGTGTGTTTATTTTTAGTTTTAATATCTGTATATTTTTAAACGATCTGTTGTTAGGCTTGGTGGGGATGTGTATAAATACAGTTTAAGAAAATGAAAAGGTTAATATAACAGTTTTTAATTTGTATGTGGTTCTTATGGTAAAGCGTGTGGCTGTTGCTCTTTCCCATCCTCACTATCCTTTAGTGTACAAGCTCCCCGAAACTAGTTCACTTCCTAGGGTTGGGTCAAGAGTGATTGTGCCTCTTAATAGGAAACCTACTATGGGAGTAATTGTGGAAATAAATCCCGATCTGCAAATTAGCGATAAGAATCTGGAGGAAGTTTTGGAAATTTTGGATTTAGAACCGTTGATTACAGAAGATCTAGTAAAAGTTGCATATTTTATATCGGATTATTATTTGTGCTCTATAGGTGAAGCTTTTTTATCTATGATTCCAAGTTTCTACTATCCTATAGGCAAAAGATCTGTTGCTCTTACCCATAAAGCGATTTTTGGCTCTATAAAAGATGGTATTGCGAAAAGAGTTGTAGAATTTTTGCTAACTAAGAGAAATGTAAAAGTGAGTGACCTTTTTTTGCAAGGTTTTGTGTCTTCTGAGATAGATTTAGAAAAGTTGGTAGAGAAAGGTGTTATAAGGTTGTTGGGCAAGGATAGTGATAGTTATGAGGAGATAGTCTCATTAACACCGTTGTCTGAAGAAGAAAGGTTCTCTCTGCTGCCTAATTCCGCCAAAAGCAGAAAGGTGGTGGATGTTTTGTTACATTCACCTGGAGGTGTTCCATTAGAGAAACTTTTAGAAGATACTGGGGTTAGTCGTGCTCTTGTAAGGAAATTGTATAAACTGGGTATTGTCAATCTAAGTTCTAGAAAAGTAGAAAGTGTTACTGTTAATACAAACGATAATACTACTGCTTTCTCCCTTAGTGAAGAGCAAAGGAAAGTGTTTGATACCGTATCTGAGTTTGTAAAGAGAGGAGGTTTCAAATCTTTTTTACTAAAGGGTGTAACGGGAGCGGGTAAAACTGTAGTCTATATTGAGTTAGCTCGGTATGCTGCTTCTCTGGGGAAAGGAATTATTATACTTTTGCCTGAAATAGCTCTGGTACCTTCTCTGATATCTTTATTGAACTCATATTTGCATGGCAGAGTAGCGATTTTGCATTCAGCTCTTAGTAGGAAAGAGAGAGAAAGGTATTACCGTAGAATTATTTCTGGAGAGATAAAGGTGGTTGTAGGTGCAAGATCTGCTCTATTTGCTCCTGTATCTAATTTAGGTTTGATAGTAGTAGATGAGGAACAGGACGTAGCTTATAAGCAAGAACGTGCACCCAGATACAATGCTCGTGATATAGCGGTTGTAAGGGCTAGTTACTCAGATGCGACTGTGCTTCTTGTAAGTGCTACTCCGAGTTTGGAAAGCTACCTAAATGTTGAAAAAAGGAAGTATTCGCTCTTAACTTTGCGTAATCGTTACTATTTGTCACACTATCCTAGAGTAAAGGTAGTAGATTTGCGCAAAGAAGAGTTGGTTAGAAAGGGAGAAGTAATCATCTCTAATCAGCTTTTTGATTCTATCAGTAAAACTTTAGCTAAGGGGGAACAAGTAATATTACTGCGTAACAGAAGAGGATATGCTCCTTTGTTACTTTGCAGGGCGTGTGGCTTCGATCATAGATGTTCAGAATGTGCATTACCTATGACTATACACAAGAGGGGAAACATACTTCTTTGTCATTATTGTGGTAGAAGGAAAAGTGTACCCAAGAAATGTGTTGTATGTTCCGAAGAGGCTTTGGATCCAATAGGTAGTGGCACAGAGAAAGTAGAGGAAATTATAAATGAACTTTTCCCTTCAGCTAGAACCGCTATTTTGGATAGAGATACTGTAATGCGGCCTTCAAAATTGGAGGAGATTATAGTTAAGTTTAAAACTCATCAAATCGATATACTGATAGGAACCCAGATGGTTGCTAAAGGACATCATTTCCCTAAGGTTACCCTTGCTGCAGCTTTACTTGTCGACTCTTATTTACTGTTTCCTGATTTTAGATCTGTTGAAAGGAGCTATAATGTTATGGTGCAATTAGGAGGTAGATGTAGTCGTGAAGGAGGGGAAGGAGAACTGTTTCTTCAAACTTACCACCCCGAGCATTACGCTATAAAGGCTATAGAGAATAATAATGAAGAAGATTTTCTCACAGAAGAGCTTAACTTTAGGAAAGTTTTCTTTTATCCTCCTTACTCAAAGATGATACTGTTGCTCGTAACCGGTATAATTAAAGAGAAGGTGATACAACAAAGTAACTATATTTATGAGAAGTTGGAGTTTTATTCCCAGAAAACCGATGTACGTATAAACGGTCCTTCCCCTCCCCCTTTGGAAAAGATAGATAGAAGATGGCGTTACCATCTAATATTGCGTAGTAAGAGAGGTTCACTGTTACGTTCTATTGTTAGGAAAGCGTTGGGAAGAGAAATTTATGGAGAGACTGTGATAGTGGATGTAGATCCTGTGAATATATGGTGAATAAAGAGTCAACATCTGTTTTGGAATTAGATATAGAGAAGTTATATCCTGATCCTATGCAACCCCGTTCCTACCTAGGTGACCTTTCGGATCTTGTACGGTCGATAAAAAGATACGGTGTTATAGAACCCTTGGTGGTAAGACCAAGCATGGTAGATGGTGAATTTGTAATAATAGCAGGAGAGAGAAGGTACAGAGCAGCTAAGTTGGCTGGTCTTAAACGTTTGCCTGTGGTGGTAAAAGATGTAGCCGATGATAAAGCTATGGAGATATCTTTAGTAGAAAATTTGCATAGAAAAGATCTGGATCCGTTCGAAGAAGCTGAGGGATATGAAATATTGCGAGAAAGGTTTGGGTATACCCACGATGAAATAGCGCGTGCAGTGGGTAAGGCTCGGAGTACAATATCGGAAACTATCTCCCTTTTAAGAATTCCTCCCGAGATAAGGGAAGAAGCTTATAAAAGGGGGATCCGCAATAGATCTGTATTAGTGGAGATAGCAAAGTTGCCTTCAAAAAAAGAGATGTTGGATCTTTTAAAGAAGATCACACAGAATAATCTCTCCAGATCTGAAGTAAGAAAGATAGTTCGCCAGAGAAAAGCGAGGAAATTTTGCACGGTAGAGTTTGTTAGTGATAACAAAGATATAAAAGTTGCCCTTATGTTTAGGAATCCGGAAGACGAAAAAGTGAAAAAGATTGCCGATTTTTTGAGAAAGATATTGGAACTAGAGTGACTATGAGAGTTGTGTCGTTGGTGCCATCTGTTACAGAAATAATAATTTCTCTAGGTAGAGTAAAGAATTTGGTAGGGGTTTCTCACTCCTGTATACTACCTGAAGGGATAAATTTACCTGTTCTTACTTCCACTTTTGTAGATACCTATGCTTCTTCTTTTGATATAGATACAAAAGTTAAGGAGTCTTATAAAGAAGGCATTCCTTTGTATAAACTGGATCCAAAAAAACTTGTCTCTTTAAAACCTGATCTGGTTATAACTCAATCTTCATGTGAAGTATGTGCTCTCCCTGAAAACGAAGTTATAAATATTGTAAACAAGTACCTTCCTGGTACGAAAGTGGTAACTATCTCTCCTGTTACTTTAGGGGAAATAATAGATTCTATTTTTTATTTAGGTAATTTGTTGGATGCAGAGGAGTCTGCTAAGTGTAAAGTAGAGGAAATCAAAGAAACATTTTCCAAGATAAAAGAAAGAACCAAGGATGTTAAACGTAAGAGGGTTGTATACGTGGAGTGGATAGATCCTCTGATGGTAGGGGGTAATTGGTTGTCAGAGCTGATAGAAATGGGAGGGGGTATATCTGTAGGATCACCTGAGCCTGGTAGTTTTTCTGTCTATACAACGTTGGAAAAAATAATATCCGAATCTCCTGATTGCTTTTTAATAGCTCCCTGCGGTTTTGGTTTAGAGAAATCTCTTAGAGAAGCTGAGAACTTACTGCCTTTGTTACGAGAATATTCTGAGGTTGTAATAGCGGATGGCGATACCTATTTTAATTCTCCTTCTACCAAAATAAAGGAGAGTGCAGAAATTGTAGCTCACAGCTTGTATCCTAACCTATTTCCAGATTTTGAATACGTTTTGGAATTTTATAAGAAATTTCCTCGTGTAACATAAAGTTTTTTGTTGAAAAAGATGTAGGTAAATTTTTGTATTATCCTAA
>JALWYX010000064.1 GCA_027078415.1 Thermoanaerobaculia bacterium | reverse complement strand
AAAGTCTAAAAGGGTCTTTACTATTGAGTTATATTTCACCCACTTTACTATGGTGTTTGTCGAAAACAGCTACAATGGTGTGATCAATCTCTTTTACTTAAAATAGATCAACTGAAAAAGGAGTGCCTCGTATACCTCTTTCGGCAGTATCTGAAATAGGTCAAAAGGCATTTTGATTTTATCTTTAAATAAAAAGGTTACTTTACTTACCGGTTCTCTAATGAGATATCTTCTAGAGTAGATCTTCTTCTATATGTTGAGAGAAAACTGAAAATCCTAAGGGGGTGTAGGTAAAAATAATGTTTTTACCTATTTGTAGTTTGTTTACAAACGAGTAATTGAAGGCTAATTGGTAAGATTTATCTAAACCACTTTTTACTTGATGAGTTATGAAGTTATAACTGGTTATCGTGATTGCAAAGTGTAAAAATGTATCCTGAACCCTAATGTGGCTTGTAAGTGGAAGAAAAATTTGTACATACTTTCTCCAAACTTTTTAGATTTTAAATAATGGAAAAGTCTTTGTGTAAATTTCAATCCATAATAAAAGGACAGTATGCCTAGATTTTTTAATATTTTAGTAAATTTTTGTATATTGGAGTTTAGTTATTTATATTTCTGAGATAGTTTTGGATGTTTAAAGTGTTTCGGTACTATCTCCTAGTAATATTTTGGCACAAAATCCCTACACTTTCTTGAACAGTATTTTTTGTAGAATAACTACTCTTTTATTCTTCTACTTACCTACTAGCAACAACATTTCCTGCGCCCTGGAGGACTCGAACCCCCAACCTGCAGATCCGTAGTCTGCCGCTCTATCCAGTTGAGCTAAGGGCGCATCCGGGCTTATTATATCCTAAAACTAAAACTTCTTCTATAGATGCTCGCTCCCTTAAAGGAAAATTAACGCTAAGTAAATACCTTGTAAAAATATTAATTATTTGCTATTCCTCTTCTTAGATTGTGATTGTCCTTTTTTGTATGATTTTGAAACTTTTAAGTCTTGTTATACTGCTTGGTAGTTATAAATGGCTGTCGAATTTGAATTATTGAAGCAGCGTTATCTTCCTAATAAACGGTTTTTTATTTCCGTTTAGTGTATTTGTATATTGAAAAAAGTTTATGTTTTTATCTTTCGCCACCTTACTGGGAGCCTGTTTAGAACCGTAATTGTGTGTAAAAGTTGTTTTGTCTGATTTTTCCATCAAATTGGAATAAATTTTTGCCGCAATGCGGTATAATATAAGAGAGATTACTTTTGAAGGAGGATGGGTAGTAATGGTAAGGCTTATAAAAAGGTATGAGAGTAGGAAATTATACGATACGGAGGAAAGTAGGTATGTATCTCTTTCTGAGATAGCGGAATGGATAAGAGAAGGTCAGGAGGTTAAGGTTATAGATAATGCTACTTCTGAAGATGTTACCTCTCAGGTTTTGACGAAAATTATATTGGAGGAAGGTAAAAAGAAAGGTTCTATAATATCTGCTCGTTTTTTGCACAACATAATTCGTGTAGGGGGAGAAACTTTTAGTTTAGGTGTTAAGCGTTTGCAAAACAGTGTAGATAGTTTTCTTGTGAAGTCTTTGGATAATTTAACTCCGATTCGGGAGGTTAGAGAGAAGATGGCGCATTTGCGAAAGAGGTTAGAGGAGTTGGAGAAAGCGTTAGAAGCTCTTGAGAATGAGAGGTTTTTGGGTTCTAGAGAAGTTGATTCAGATAGAAACAGAAAAAATAAAGATGATAGGAGGTAATGTCATGACTGTTAAAGTTCCTAAAGATCTAATCGATTCTGTTAGAAAAGTGTGGTTGGCAGGTCTTGGTGCTCTTGCGGTTGCAGAAGAAGAAGGATCTAAAATATTTAAAACCCTTGTAGAGAAAGGTGAAGAGTTGGAGAAAAAAACTAGTGATAGTTTATCCAAGGTTAAGGAAACTTTTGAGAGTGTAGCTGAAAAAACTGTGGGATCTGCTAAAGAGACGGTTGAAAAAGTTACCGGTTCATTTGATGAAAAGGTTGCAGAAGTTCTTCATAAGCTTGGAGTTCCCACTCGAGAAGAGATAGCTACACTTACAAAGAGGGTAGAGGAGCTTACAAAAGCTGTTGATAAGCTTAGAAAAGAAGCTACTGCGAAAAAAGAGACTCCTTCAAAGAGTGTCAAGAAGTAGCCAATCCCCCTTTCTTAGAAGGAGGGGCTCAATGCCCCTCCCTTCCTTTTTTAAGCAAAGTATCTAGAATAGAAGGTATAACTTTTTCTGCTTCCTCCTTTATCTCTACTATCTTAGGAAAAGATGTTAAATGAAAAGGCATACCGTTAGGATCTATAACATATATATCGCTACTGTTCAAATAGGCATACTTTAGAAATATATCCGTTATGCCTACAGAGAAAGATGTACCTATAAATAGGTAAACTTCTGCCTTTTGGGCGAATTGTATGGCGGTATCAAAACCGTAGTCTTGGTGTTCCTGGTAATATTCGTCGAACCATAAAACGTGTGGTCTTATAAACGATTCGCACTCTGGACATCTAGGGATAGTATCTATTGAAGGTTGTTCTTTAAAACGTTGTAGATTGACATGTTCTAGTAATAAATATCCTTTAGGTGAGCCTAAAGTGCATCCGTCTCGCGAGCATCTTACTTTTAATACTGTACCGTGGATCTCAATAAGATTCTGGGAACCTGCTTTTCTGTGTAAAGCGTCTATGTTTTGGGTTACTAGCATGAAGTTTTTGTTTTTAGCTTTGTACAGTTGTTCCAAAGTTACAAGCGCTATGTGAGCTTGATTGGGTTGTGCTTTTAGTACGGTTTCAAATCGCTGCAGATACCACAACCACGACTTTACTGGATCTGCTAAAAAAAAACTCCTAGTTGCCATTTCCGTTACATCTTTTTCCCATATAGCGTTTGAACTACGTCTAAATGGAGGAATTCCACTAGCAACACTAATACCCGCTCCCGTTACTACCAACAGATTTTCTTTTTCTTCTAACGAGTTTTTTAGTAAATCAACTGCATCCACTTTATCCCTTAACTAAGTTTTCTGCTGCTTCTACTATATCTTCTCTGTTAGGCTTTGCTACGTAATCACCATCAGAGCCGTACGGATGCCTATGTGCTCTGCCTGTTAGAGTAAATGGTTCTCTGTCTAGCCACCAAAATATGTCTCGTTTTATAAGTTGGTCTAGTATATAAGCGGATGCTCCACCGGGAACATCTTCGTCAACTATAAGTAACCTAGAAGTTTTTTTGACAGATTCTAGTATAGTGTTGGGTCGATCAAACGGTGTCAAAGTTTGTATGTCTATCAGTTCGGCGTCGATACCTTTGCGTGATAGTAGTTTACACGCTTCTTGAGCTATTCTACAACACGCTCCATAGGTAACTATTGTTATATCTTTACCTTCGCGTAGAACCTCTGGAATACCTAAAGGTACATTAAACTCTCCTATGTTATCTGGAAGTTTTTCTTTGAGACGATACCCGTTGAGTACTTCAACTACTATAGCAGGATCATCTCCTTGTAAAAGGGTGTTGTACATACCAGCCGCTTGAGTCATATTTCTTGGTACACATACCCAAACACCTCGTACCAGGTTTAGTATACCTCCCATAAGAGAACCGGTATGCCATATACCCTCCAACCTGTGACCTCTAGTTCTTATAATAACTGGGGCCCCTTGAATTCCAGCTGTTCTGTAACGTAGCGTGGCTAAATCGTCAGATATTATTTGAAGTGCGTATAGAAGATAATCTAGGTATTGAATCTCTGCTATAGGTTTAAATCCTCGTAAAGCTAAACCTATTCCTTGACCTAATATAGTTGCTTCTCTTATACCGGTATCAAACACCCTTAATTTTGAATATTTCTTCTGTAATCCGGCGCACGCTTGGTTAACATCTCCTAAATGACCTACATCTTCTCCAAATATCACCATCTCAGGATACTTAGCCAGCGCCTTATCAAAGAAACGGTTTAAAACTTCAAATGCGTAGAGAACAGGAGAATCCTCGGAATATACAGGTTTTATCTCCTTTACGTTTAAGGGAGACTTAGGTGTAGAACTGTACAGATGCGTCGATACGTATTGATCTAGCCTGCTCTCCAGATCTTCTATCCACCGGTTCAGTTCAGATATAGAGCTTGCTTTGGAGTCGTGATATATAAATTTGGTTTCCCTAGCTAAAGAGAGTAAGTTGCGGTATAAAAGTATTTGTTTCTTATCTAACTCTCCCATTCTATCTTTTAAAGATCTATCTCCTGTCTCCTCTATTACTTTTTCTAATATAGTA
Organism: Thermoanaerobaculia bacterium; assembly: GCA_027078415.1. Classification (GTDB taxonomy): domain Bacteria; phylum Acidobacteriota; class Thermoanaerobaculia; order JALWYX01; family JALWYX01; genus JALWYX01. The sequence goes on along the minus strand of JALWYX010000064.1, from coordinate 34,982 downwards.
AACAGCTTCTTTTTCTCCTCTCGTATAGGTTGTTGCAATTCTTCCCAAGCTGCGTCTCTCTCTTTTCTTACAAACTCTTTGGCCTCCTGATCTATGAAATCCAATTGCTCTTCGGTAGCTATTTTTTCCGCTACCATCCATTCACGCATTTTCTTTAGACAGTCAAACTCTTTTTCCCACTCTAGTCGTTCTTTAGGTTTATAGCGCTCGTGACTACCGGAAGTAGAATGTCCTTGTGGTTGGGTCAACTCCTCGACATGTACTATTACAGGGATATGGTGATCTCTAGCTGTTTCAGTTGCTTGTTTGTAAGTTTGATATAAGGCAGGGTAGTCCCAACCTTTGACTTTCAAAATCAGATATCCTCCTTTTTTGCCATCCTCTATAGCAAAACCCTGTAATATCTCTCCTATATCTTCCTTTGCTATCTGATATTCGTTAGGTACCGATATTCCGTATCCGTCATCCCATATAGATATGACTGCTGGACCTTGTATTATACCAATAGCGTTTATAGTTTCCCAGAATATTCCCTCCGCACATCCTGCATTGCCGATAGTTCCAAAGATAACTTCGTTACCGTTGTTGGATAAATGGGTTCTGCCTCTTAACTCTTCACGTTGACGGTAAAAAACAGAAGCCTGCGTGAGACCAACTATTCTAGGCATCTGAGCAGCTATAGGAGCTAGGTCTGCTATATGGTTGTACTGTTTGGTGTGTTCTGTATAATTACCTTTCTCGTCAAATATAGGAGTTGCATAATGGTTGTTCATCTGTCTACCTTGTGAAAAAGGATCGTGACCCGGATGAAAGTCTGCATATAGTTGCGCAAAAAACTGCTTTACAGAAAGAATTCCTTGAGCAAACAGAATAGTTTGATCCCTGTAATAACCGGATCTAAAATCTCCCTTTTTAAAAAAATGAGCTAGAGCTACTTGGGCTACCTCTTTCCCATCTCCAAATATGCCAAATTTACCTCTACCAAAGAAAACATCTTGCCTACCGCGTAAACTAGCTTCTCTACTTATTCTTGCTATTTTATAATCCCTAAGAATTACCTCTTTCTCGGGTAATACAGCTTTGTTTTTTGTAAAAGTAGCCATCGTTCCCCCTTTCTAATAATAAAAAATTACACAACAAAACAGTTAAGTAAAAAAACTAAAACACTTAATTTCATTTTACTTATATTTTAGCTCTAAACGAATACTATAACATTAGTTAAATATAAGTTAAGGTTGTTATAGATAGTTGTAAAAACTGTTAAAACAATGGAGATTATTTAGTTAATAAAAAAGTAACTTACTTTTTAACAGTTTGTTCACCTCACTTGTGTTCTTTGATAGCATTACGCATCTTATGGTTTTTTAAGCAAACGGTTTTGTTTTGAGACAAGCGTTACCTCTAATTGCTTCCCAAATTTTCAATAGATCCTTAAAAAATTAAAAAGGGAGAAACAGACGTTTCTCCCTTTTTAATTGGTTTTTGTATTTTAGCTACTCTATGCTGAAGCTCTTTAGAGTAACAGGTATTGTTGCATTACAAGCAAGTGACCAACTGTGTAAGGTACCTGAATCTCCACCTACGTTGTCCATTACACATAAAGTCCACGTACCGTTGCAATCTTCTCCAGCAAAATCGCTAAAGTTTGTACCTACTCCACCTCCTGTACCGGCTCCATCTGGATTAGGGAAATAGTCTGGAGGATCATCACAATCTAACCCTACAGTGTCTCCACTGTTAGGACAAGCAGCACCCATCGCTTCTGCGTCTAAACCGAAGCCGTCATCAAAGTCTAGAGGATAGTTAGGGTCTAAATCGGAGCTGTCTCCAAAGGAGCTTCCAGGATGACCTGGTCTATTAGCTATAGTAAGTGTGGTACCTGCTGGAGATGTGACTTCTATAGCTAAATCGCCTAGCCAGGTGTGTGTAAGTGTTACAGAGACTCCTACTTGGGTTATTGAAGTAGGTCCTCCTGCGACTGTTATAGTTTGACATGCTGGATTTGCAGTACCACCACCGTCAGGTATAGATATAGGTGCATCTGAAGTTGTATATATCTGAGCTAAAGTGAGAGTTGGTATAAAGGCTATAAGTCCCGCTATTTTCGTTACTTTTTTCATATTACCTTCCTCCTTTTTTATTTGCTAAATTGTACTACATTTTTTATCTTATGTGAAATGTTTGTGTTTGAATTGTAGCAGATACTCCTGTTCTAGAATCTAACGTTTAGTTCATTTAAGGATAGGTTAATCCTACCTATATTTGATCCGTGGCGTATATATTTTTCTACGTTTGTACTTAATCTGTATTGGATAGGAAATACTTTATTTAGATCGTTGAGAGGTTTTTGCTCTTATATTATCTGGATTTGCAAAGTTGTTAGGTGCGTGGTAATTTATAACGTCGTTTGGGATAAGTAAAGATTGTTGTTTTGTTTTTGTAGTTATGTTTAATAAACACGGGTAAATTTACATTTTTAAAAATTTTTAAGAAGTATTGGGAGATATTTTATTAGTAAGAGGATATTTAAGGTTAGTATGTACGGCCTCTCTGGCTAAAGTAGGTTTTGTATATTTTATTATTTTAACCGAGTGAAAGTTTATTTCCAGATGCTTTTTATGAACTCTTTGTTTAGAAAGGCTATAAAATCTACAGAGATCTCTTTGGGGCATACTGCTTCGCATTCTCTGAAGTTTGAGCAACTTCCAAATCCCTCTTCTATCATTTGGTTGATCATCTGAATAGTTCTTTGTCTACGTTCCGGTTGTCCGTGAGGAAGTATATTTAAGTGAGCTATTTTAGCTGCTACAAAGAGGGATGCTGAAGCGTTGGGGCATTGTGCTACACACGCACCACAACCTATACATGCCGCTGCTTCAAAAGCTGTATCTGCTATGCTTTTAGCTACTCTTGTACTGTTTGCTTCAGGTGCACTACCTGTGTTTACACTTATATACCCTCCAGCTTTTATTATTCTGTCAAACGCATTTCTATTTACAATCAAGTCTTTTATAACTGGAAAAGTGTCTGCTCTAAAAGGTTCTATTACTATGGTATCTCCGTCTTTAAAATGTCTCATATGCAGTTGGCACGTTGTAGTACCTGGCAACGGCCCGTGTGCTACACCGTTTATCATCATTCCACACGTTCCACATATGCCTTCTCTACAATCGTGATCAAAAGCTACTGGATCTTTACCTTCTTCTATTAACCGTTCATTTAAAACATCTAACATTTCAAGGAAAGACATATCTGGGGATATGTTATCTACAGTATAGTCTACAAATTGGCCTGGTGACGATGAGTTTTTTTGCCGCCAGATTTTTAGTTTTAGCTTCATTTATAACTCCTTACAGTGGGTTTTACGAATTCAAAAACTAGATCTTCCTTTGCAAAAGCCCATTTTCCGACCTCTCCATTCCAAAACCAGCATGAAACAAAGGAGAATTTTTCGTCGTTTCTCAGAGCCTCACCTTCAGGAGTTGCAAATTCTTCCCTAAAATGTCCTCCACACGACTCTTCTCTAGCCAGAGCATCTATACACATAAGCTCTGCTAATTCCATAAAATCTGCAACCCTCATAGCTTTTTCGAGCGATTGGTTTAGTTCATTGTTGTCTCCAGGAACTTTAACTTCATTCCAATACTCTTCTCTTAACCCTTTTATCTCTTCTATAGCTTCTGATAAGCCTTTGGCATTGCGCGACATACCACACTTATCCCACATTATCTTGCCAAGGGTTCTATGGTAATGATCAACAGAATATTTTCCCTTTGTAGAGAGCAATCTATCGATGGTGGACTTTACATTTTCAATTGATTTTTTAAATTCCGGATGATCTGTATCAACTTTTTTCTCCGTTAACATAGGAGCTAGATAATCTGCTATAGTGTTTGGGATAATAAAATATCCATCGGCTAAACATTGCATTAACGCACTGGCACCAAGTCTGTTTGCTCCATGATCCGAGAAGTTGGCTTCTCCTATAACGAAAAGACCCGGTATTGTACTCATCAGGTGGTAATCTACCCATAACCCTCCCATGGTGTAATGGGGTGCTGGATATATTTTCATAGGAACTTCCCACGGGCTATCTCCTGTGATTTTTTCATACATATCAAATAGATTTCCATAGCGAGCTTCTATAACCTCTTTACCTAACCTTTTTATAGCATCAGAAAAATCCAGATAAACACCAATACCATTTGGTCCCACGCCGTATCCAGCGTCACACATTCGCTTAGCAGCTCTGGAGGCTATATCTCTGGGAACGAGATTACCATAAGCTGGATAGATCCGCTCCAAATAATAATCCCTTTCATTTTCAGGTATCTCTTTAGGGTTCCTTTTATCTCCTTTTTTCTTAGGAACCCAAATACGACCGTCGTTTCTAAGGGATTCACTCATGAGGGTGAGTTTCGATTGATATTCACCGCTAGGAGGAATACACGTTGGATGTATTTGAGTAAAACATGGATTAGCAAAAGCGGCTCCTTTCTTGTGAGCTCTCCAAATGGCAGTTGCGTTGGAACCTTTAGCGTTGGTAGATAAATAGTATACGTTGGAATAACCTCCTGTGGCTAATATTACAGCTTCTGCAGCAAAACTTTTGATCTCTCCCGTTACAAGATCTCTTACTACAACACCTCTTGCTTTCCCATCTATTAGTACAACGTCCAACATTTCGTGGCGAGGATATATAGTGACATTGCCTTTGTCAACTTGACGCATAAGGGCTTGATAAGCTCCTAAAAGCAACTGTTGACCCGTCTGCCCTTTAGCGTAAAACGTTCTAGCTACACGTACACCTCCAAACGATCTGTTATCTAGGTATCCAGCGTAATCTCTTGCAAAAGGTACCCCCTGAGCTACCGCTTGATCTATTATGTTGACAGACAATTCTGCAAGTCTATAAACATTTGACTCACGTGCTCTATAGTCTCCTCCTTTTATTGTTTCGTAAAATAGTCTCCAAGTACTATCGTTGTCATTTTGATAATTTTTAGCGGCATTGATACCTCCTTGAGCAGCTATACTATGAGCCCTTCTAGGAGAATCTTGATAACAAAATACGGTTACTCTGTACCCTAGTTGGCCTAGAGTTGCAGCTGCAGAAGCACCAGCCAATCCAGTTCCTACAACTATAACCCTGAAATTTCTTCTATTAGGAGGCGCTATTAACTCTAATTGATCTTTTTTGTTTTTCCATCTCTTTTCTAAAGGACCATCTGGAACACGCGCGTCAAACTTGTAGTTAGATTCCTCTATCTCTAAACTGCTGCCTGTAGTTAGCTTTATTTCCATTATACCTCCTATTTATTTAACTATACCTAAAAGGACCGAAATGGGTATAGATATATTGCCTATAGCAATAAGAAGCGCGAATAATATAGCAAAATTTCTACGCCAATCTCTCTTTTTGTTAGCTGTTATACCGATAGTTTGAAATAAGCTCCATAAACCGTGATATAGATGCATAGCGAGAGCTAATTGTGCAACTATATAAATTGCGCTTACCCACCAAACACTGAAGCCAACAACTACGTTATGATAGACGTCGCCTTTAATGAAGTTTGGATGCGCCCACGAAAAGCCGAAAGTAAAGTGAGCTAGGTGGTAGATAACGAATAAAAGTATTATAACACCACCTATCTTCATAGTGCGAGCAGCATAATCTAGCTGCACAGGAGAATAAACGTGATAAGGTTTCTTCCTAGCATCCCACGAAGTTTTACTAACCGCCCACGCAGAATGGATATGTAGTATCAGAGCTATAAGTAGAACTGTTCGAGCTATCCATAAAAATTGATTCTCTCCCAAGAAAGGTTCTCCCAACTTTCTTAAATGTTCAGCGTAGCCGTTGTACCTCTCAGGACCAGAGTAAATTATAAGGTTCCCTAACATATGGAAAAGAACAAAGATAAATAGAATTATCCCAGTTACGGCCATTACGATTTTTTTGCCTATGGGAGTGGAGTAAAAGTAAGATATCTTCATCTTCCTCCCTCTCTACATATGTGCATTTTTGATTTTATAACAAAAAAAATTAGGAGTTTAAACTCTAGAGTTTAAACTCCTGATGATGCAGTAATTTATAGAAAAAGTATTTTTAACTTTTGGCTACTTTTTCCTTCAGAGAAGAGGCAGGGTTAAATTTTACTACTTTGGTTGCGGGTATTTTGATAACCTCTTTGGTTCTAGGATTTCTACCCGTGCGCTCCTTGCGCATACTAATTTTAAACGTTCCTAAATTGGGTAATCTTACATATCCCGTCTCTAAAAGAACTTCTTGTAAACCATCTATAAATGCATCCACAACCTCTTTCGCGGTTTTTTTTGTTAAACCGTCCACGTTTTTAGCTAGGTAATCAACTATTTCCATTTTTCCAGCCATTACCAACCTCCTTACTATTTTTTGATGTTACCCAACTTTATAGACAAAATGTTATATTTGTCAAGTTATTTAGGGTTAATAGAGAGACGGTTTTACTCATCAGCTACCTTTCTTAAAATTGTTATAGAATAACCGTCGTTTTCTTTAGTAGGTAGGATAACTAATGATGAGGATATTCGGTAAAAACGAACGTTGGGAAAAGCAACTCTAGGTATGTAAAATGTAAAGTTTCTATACTTTTCGAGAAATTGTTGTGCTATCTCAAGGTTTTCTTCTGGTTCTATACTACAAGTGATTATAACTAAAAGCCCTCCTACTTTAACTTTATCTTTTAGTTTTTCTATAAATTTGTAGTTTTCGCTTTTGAATTTATTTATTGTTTCTTCACTTATTCTCCATTTGATTTCCGGATTTTTCTTCAATGTACCTGTGCCACTGCAAGGTAGGTCTGCTATAACTCTGTCAAATTTCTCTTCTATCCCTTCAGCGTATCTAGAAGCGCAAAGATCGAGGTTGAATCCTAACCTTGATGCGTTTTGAGCTAAAAGTGCAACTCTCTTTACTGAAGCGTCATTGGCTACTATATTTAAGTTGTTATTAAAAGCTAAAAGAGAGAAGGTTTTACCTCCTGGGGATGCAGCTGCATCTAAAATATTTTCTCCTTCGAAAGGCAAAGGGGTAAGAGCAGCCATCTGGCCACCAGAGTCTTGAACGTAATAGTTGTCGGCAATTATCTTGCCTAGTGATGCAGGTAGTTTGCTTTTTACAATAAGTGCCAGAGGTGAGACAAATGATGGTTCAACGTCTATTCCTGCTTCAATCAAATGCTCTGCAGCGTATTCTCTGCCTCCTTTACTTTTGAACGTTAATATAGTAACAGGATGCTCTTCGTTGTTACTTTTTAAAATCGATAACGTCTGTTCATACCCAAACAGTTTTAGCCACCTTTTTATAAGGAATTCAGGATGACTATACTCTATAGATAACTTTTTAATTAGATCACTCTCCTCAATAGGCCACTTCTCAAACGATCGTTTAGTAGCAATTTTCCTTAATATGGCATTGACAAAAGATCCTGCTCCTCTTTTACCTACAGCTTTTGCCCCTTCTACTGCTTCACTTAAAATTGCATACGCCGGTGTTCTAGGTAGTTCCAGAAGTTCATACGTACTAACGCGTAAGATTGTCATAATTGTAGGTTGTATTTTATCCAGTTCTCTGTTTGATATCTGCTCTATTATGTAGTCCAGACGTGATAGCCACCTTAAGGTACCTAGGACCAATTTACGGATTTTTGCTTTATCGCGTTGCGAAAAAAAAGATAAAAAACGGTCAAATAGCTGGTCATGATTTGAGTATTTGTCTGTTAATAGTTTTTCAACTATCCACCAAGCAGCAGAGCGTGCACTTTGAAAGAGAACAGTATTCTTCGTGCTCTCTTTCTCAGCTTTTACCCATTTTCGTGGAGATAGACCGCTTTTAGGCATAGTCGCAAATGTAATCCCCTACTTTTAACCTTAGACCGTTTACAAAATCTATACCTGTTACTATTTTCCTACCTGGGCGTTGAAGCCTTTCTAATATCAGATCCCCCACAGAACAAGAAACTATTATGCCTTTTCCTGATACTCCTTTTATTCTGCACGTTTGATCGTTTTGCTGAGCAAGATTTGCTATTCTCATAGAGTGTACTTTTATTTCTTCACCTTTTTTGTAGAAAAAAGGTTGTCTTTTGGGGACTAAAGCTCTGTATAAATTGTATATCTCTGATGCTTTACAAGAAAAGTTTATAATACAATTTTCCTTTTTGATAAATGGAGCGTAAGTAGGATTACCAGTTTGAGGTTTGGGTACAAGCGAGTTTGTGAAAATTCCTTTTATTGTTTCTATAAGTAAAGAGGAGCCCAGATACGCTAGTCTGCTTTTTACTTCTTGCGAGTTTTCGTCTGGAAATATCTTAGTTTTTGCTTGTAGATATATAGGACCTGTATCTATTCCTTCATCTATTTGCATTATAGTAACACCTGTTTCTGTAAAACCTTTCATTATTGCCCATTCTACCGGCGCTGGACCACGCAACTTAGGTAGAAGTGAAGCGTGGATATTTATACAGCCATATTTGAATAAGTTGAACAGTTCGGGAGGTAATATTTTCCCATAGGCAACTACTACCCCTAACTCCGGTTTTAAACTTGAAATCGTAGATAAAAGTTTTTTTTCCTCTATCAATTTCCCTTTAGGAGTTAAAACAGTTATACCGTTTTCTTTTGCCAAAAAGTATACGGGAATAGACTCTCTGTCTATTGTTGTCTTTCCTGTAAGTGGCTTTGTTATAACAAGGGACGGTTTTATACCGTAATCTAGCAAAGCAAGTAAAGATACAGATGCAAACTTAGGTGTTCCAAAAAAAACTATCTTCATACTATCGGTTACTACCGTTTATCTTCAGGCTTTATTAAAACTTTCCTAGGCTTACTGCCTCTTGGAGGGCCTACTATGCCTTTTTGTTCCATTATATCTATCAATCTAGATGCTCGCGCAAACCCTATAGATAACCTCCTTTGTAAGTAGCTTGCTGATGCTTCACCTCGCTCAACAACCAAGTCTATAGCCTTTTCGAGTAGTTCATCCGCTTCTACTTCACTTTTGTAGCTGTTCAACTCACTGTCTGTTTCGGAATCTAGATAAGATGAAATTTGCTCTGTGTAGCTTACGTGGTGCTCCTTATACCAATCGACTACAGATTTTATCTCTTCATTAGTTACAAAACCACCGTGTAGCCTTATAGGAGCACTGCTGTTTGGTGGTACGTAAAGCATATCACCTTTACCTAATAATCGCTCAGCACCGCTTGCATCGATTATCACTCTGGAGTCTGTAGCACGAGAAGTTTTAAACGCTATTTTCGCAGGGAAATTAGCCTTTATTACACCTCCTATTATGTTAAAACTGGGATGTTGTGTAGCTACTACTAAATGGATCCCAGCAGCTCTTCCTTTTTGAGCCAAACGGCATAACGTGTTTTCTATCTTCTTTCTATCACTACTGCCCATTAAGAGATCAGCCAACTCATCTATTACAATTACTAAATATGGAAGCGGAGTTTCCCCTCTCTCTTCTGCTAAATAGTTGTATTCACTTATATCGCGTACTCTTAACTGTGCTATCTTAGAATATCTTAACTCCATCTCGTTAACCAACTTGGAGAGCACATGCAACGCTTTGTCTATCTGTTTTACTACAGGTAAAAGTAGATGGGGTAACTTCTCGTAAAAGCTAAATTCTATAGCTTTTGGATCTATAAACACAAAGTTTACTTCACTAGGTGTAGACTTATAAAGAATAGACAAAACGATGTTGTGCAAACCTACACTTTTTCCAGAGCCGGTGGATCCTGCTACTAGAAGGTGAGGCATTTTTGCTAGATCTGCGTAGTAAGGTGTACCGTCAACTTTTACCCCTAGTGCTAAAAATAATTTAGAAGTAGCTGCAAAAAACCTCTCGTTTTGTATAAGCCATCCTAAATTTATAGTAGATCTTCTAGGATTAGGCACTTCTATAGCCAATACTCCACGAGCATCTAGAGAGGATATTTTTACATTACCAACTTCTAAACTGAATTCTGGAGTTAAACTGATTACCTTCGATACCCTTATTCCAACTGCAGGCTTGAAGTAATACACAGAGAGAATGGGCCCCTGTAAGATTTTTACTATTTTACCGTTAACGTTATACTCTTTAGCTTTTTTTTCTATTTTAGAAGCTATTTCCTGAGCATCAATCTGAGATATTCCTTCGTTCTTAGGAGGTGTAATGTTTAGTAATTCTATAGGAGGGTACGTATTGCCAGAGGGCACTACTTTTATTTGATCAGAATCAGGTACGTCAAATGAATTTTTTTCTACTTCTTCTTCTAATCCTATTATTCCTTCCAAAGTTATCACTTTATCGTCTCTACTTGTTGTTTCGCCTTCGTCAAAAGGTGAGTCGTTTTCTAGTAAAATTCTCTTTTTTACTTTTATTTGGAAAATGGAACTGGTTTCATCTTTTTTAGGTTTGTTTTTATAAGGTTTAACAAGCTTTAAGGTAGCTATCTTTGAGGCTATTTTCATAAAAAACCCGTTAAATAAGCTAGGTTTCACACTATCTACTAAGAGAAACGTTAAAATAGAAGTTACTATTAATAAACCACCTATTCCTATAAGTTCAATCAAAGAACCTACCGTTATTTTTCCTATCTCTCCTACAGGATGGAAATTATCTAAAGTAGGAAGGAAATACCCTGAGATCGTAAGCAAAGATCCTATTAAAAAGTAAATAAAAATTTTTCTATAGGTGTTTGCTACTCGTTTGTTTTCTATGGAAAGTAGAATACCGTAGGCTGTTATACCTAGTACCAGATAATAGGACAGTATACCTGTAGCCCAAAGAAGAAAAGCTGCTATATTGGCTCCTACTATACCACCAATATTATTTATTTCGGTTGGTTGAGGTATAACTATATTTATAAATGACGGATCATTAGGGTCAAATGTTAAGAGGGCTAGAAGCGTATATATTCCTAATATCATAATAGTAAAACCGAAAAGTTTTCTTAGAGCCAACATTACCCTCCTTAGTGTGAGTTGATTATATCAGATATTTTTATCCAGTCATTTAATGAAAGTTGATGAGGTCGCAGATTGGATACACCGTGTGGCAGGGATAGATTGTGATATCCTAACGTTTTAGCTATTTTAGCTATCTTTTTCCTCTTGTATCTGAAGAAAGAAAATATTAGATCTTCTAGTTGCTTTTTATGGTGAAGAGTGTTCTGTTTCTTCTTAAAACCTACTATTGCTGAGTCTACTTTGGGTGGAGGAATAAATGAAGTCCTTTTTACATGTTTTAATATTCTAACTTCAGAGTAAAGTTCTGTTATTACAGAAAAAGCCGATCTGTTACTATCTCCTTGTTTTGCTATTAATCTATAAGCAACCTCTTTTTGTACCATAAAAGCAGCTCTTTCCACATTGGGACTTCTTAAAGTTTTTAATATTATTTGCGAAGCTATGTTAAAAGGTAAATTACCGCATACAACAAATGGTGGAAGGGAAGAGATATCTAAACATAGAAAGTCAGCTGTTACTATTTTTAAAGATCTATTGGTTATTTTTTTTCTTAGGTAGATAGCCCATTCCAAATCGTATTCTATTGCTATAACATCTGCTCTTGCTTCTAGAAGTAGTTCTGTTAATACTCCTCCACCTGCACCTACTTCTATAACAAGTCTGTGGGATGGTGATAGAAAATCGATCATAGGGGTGAGTATACCTTTATTAACTATATGGTGTTGCCCTAACCGTTTTTTAAAGGAGGGTTTACTACTTTTGTTACTTTTTTGCTTCATTTTATTTTGATATTTCTGGTATTCTATATTTTGGTGGGCATTCAAAAAAAAGACTTTGAAATAGTATGTATATCCGATGAAGATCTGGATAGATTTTTAAATCGACGATTCTTTAATTTCCCAACTTTTTACACCGATATTACTTTACGTACCCACTTGGAAACAGCACTTGTAAAGGCTAATGAATTGGTACCCTCCAACGCTGGTTCTATCTTACTGGATGATCCTCTTGAAAAAAACAGTGGTACTCTTTCACAATACCTGTATTTTATAACGGCTTTTGGGGAAATGGCTTCTAAGATAGTAGGGAAAAAGATTCCTGCTAACAAAGGTATAGCTGGAGAAGTTTATACTCGAGGAGTCTCATATCTAAGCGATGATCCTCAGAAAGATTCTCTTTTTTTCAAAGATATGGATGAAGAACTTGACTATTCGACAAAGTCGTTGATAGCGGTTCCTATACGTATAGGGAAAAAAATATGTGGAGTACTGGAGCTGGTAAATAGGGTAGAAGGCTCTAAGTATTCAAGTAAAGACCTGCAGATACTAGAAATTTTTGCAGATTATATATCTCTTTCAATAGAGAATGCACTCGATGCTAAGTTTGCTCAAGAGCTTGCAAAAAAGGACGATTTGACTGGATTGTACAACGATCGCTTTCTACACATAAAGTTAAGTATGTTAGTCAAAAAGTCTTTAGCCTCTAACGAGGATCTTTCTCTTGCATTTTTGGATTTAGATGACTTTAAACTGATAAACGATTCTTTTGGGCACCTGGTGGGAAGTAAAGTTCTTAAAGAGATAGGGTGGATACTACGAAAAATATCTAATGAATATGGATTGGTAGCGGCACGGTATGGAGGAGATGAGTTTGTTATTATAATGCCCGAAGTGCATTTGGAACGCGCTAGAGAAATAGCGGAATTTATAAGACAAACTATTTCTTCTACAGAACTAGTTATAGATTCTCATGGCAAAAAGATTCCTATAAAGGGACTAACCGCATCTTTGGGTGTTACTTCCTTGCAAAGTTTGATACTTGAAGAAGCAGCTGAGACTCTTAAAGATCAGCTGTTAAGATTCGCAGATTTTGCTATGTATCAAGCAAAAGAAAGAGGGAAAAATACAGTTATCGTCGCATCTGTAAATAAGTAAAGTATTTATTATTTTTTGTCTCTTTTTTGAAGCGTTTTCGTTCATATTTACTAGCTCTTTTTCCGTGTGCACAAGAGCTCGTTACTTTTAACTTCCTTATAAAAAACGTTTACAACTTATTTTTTAACACTCTATGATAGAGAACTGTATAAAACTCTTATAATTGAAAATAACTTATTCCTATGGTGTTGGTTATCAAAAATAGATCTCAGGCGGCTATTTACATTATTAAAACAATTACATACTCCTCTATCTTCCCTATCTTGGGCAAAACATCTTTATCAGATTCTGAGCTGTATAAAGATAATTGCGTCTTTTTTGCTCTCAGCCGAGATTAAAAAAGACCCCTCCTACCTACATATTCAACTTATCAATAACCTCTTACACTATCACTTTTTATTATGTAAATTACTACCTATACCTTACTTTTTGCGATAAAAGTTACTTACAAGCAAAATCTCTGATTTAACAAAAATTTTCTCTCCCTCCCTCCTTTTCCTTGTTTGTTTACGGTTAAGAAATTGTTACAGCAATCCTACGATCTTTTTAGCTAACTTGTTCATTTCAAATAAGACAAGTCCTGTCTGAGATTTTTCGCTTGTGATTGCTATTAAAGATATTTCTCCATCTGCTTGTACTATAACGATAAGCCCTTTAGTTCCTTCTATAAGTGCATTTGTTAGAGTACCTCTGTTTAGTTGGTCTGTTGTTTTCTCTGCTAAAGAGATAAAAGACGCAATCAATCCTCCCACTTCGTTTTCGTCCAAATTGCTGTGAAAATTACTTGAGATCACAAAACCATCTTTTGATACTACAAATACTCCTTCCACCCCTGGAACGTTGTTTAGAAATTTCGCACATTCCTCCTGAATAGTTTTGATTAGCATTTACTGTTCCTCCTTTCTCTATATCTTAAAAACTTGTATTTTCCCTCCTCGGTTCCTCTTGTTATATCTAAAGCAACATCCTCCTTATTTCCAATTATATCAGAGTTTGTAAAATTGTGGAGTAAATTTTTTACAGCTCAACGATCTTGAAGAGTTATTTTTGAGTATTTTACCTCTGTTCCGACTCTTTTGAATATAAATAGTGTTGGAGAGAGGTTTGAATACGTGTCTACTTCAAACGATAGTTCTGTTTTATCTGATTGCGGAGAGTTGTTTATAAGTTCTTTGGCTTTCTCTAGATAGTGCACTTGCTTTGTTATTTTAAAGAGTATTAAGTATGGTAGCCATTGGTTAGGAAAAACTTTACTAGTTTTTTCCCAGAGCTCTACGTTATCTATATTTTGTAACCAGATGAATGCTACATAACTAGCAGCTCCTTTATGAGATAATAGTTTTTCTAATATTTCTTTACTTTCTTGTGGTATAAATCTAATCATACTGTCTCTGTGAGCTCTATAGAGTGGAAAGGTAGGATCTAGAACTACAGATTTGGAGATATAAATAAATTTTTTAGAGATATCTTTACTGTTGCAAAATAGATCGTAATAATAGTGCGCTTTAGCAATGTTGGATTGGACAGGCGATATATAAATTGCAAAAAGTACTATCAAAAGGGCTTTTAGAAAAGAGTAGGGAAGTGGTGATCTTATGTTGTGACTGTTTCCTCTTTCTGCGTTTACTATTACTGATAGAAGAACAGGGTAAAAGGCAAGTCCATTTGCGGGCATTGTTACTAATAAGGCTGCTACTCCAACTATAGATGATAGTATTGTTAAGTTGGATGATGGGTATAGTAGTGAGTAAGAAGTTAGTAATATAAGTACTGTTCCTATTATACCTAGTTCTATAAGTAAGGTAAGTAGTATAGAGTGTGGATCTGAAACTAAGATATTTGTTGGTTGTAGGTCTGCTTTAAAGACCCACGCTTTTGTGCCTAATCCCCACCCTACTAAAGGGGATTCTGTTATTTCTGCAAAAGCTTCTTTCCACATCCAATATCTTGCTACTATGGAACTTCTGTCTAGGTGTAGGAGTAGCGGTGATACTAGGATTATTGTTACAGCTAAAATCTTGCGTATTCTGGGTATTATTAATGCCAATTGTAACAGGTGTCCTATAGATCCTGCTACTGAATTTACCAAGAATACTATTATAGACAGTAGGAAAGGTAAAATTTTAGCTTTAGTATCTATCAACTTTTTGTACACGACAGGCCAGGTACTTATTAGAAAAAGGAGAAATGGCAGGTGATGTCCAAAGATAATGCCCCAATGGTTTACAAAAAATAGTCTGGCAATCAACTCTGTAAATGCCAGCACGATAGATATAGCGGTTATTATGTACTCTAGAGTATCTTTAGGGATAGAGCGGAAAAGTTGGAAAAGTGTAACAAATGCTATAGAAGGTATTATTTCTTCTAGACCAGCACGAGGAAACGGCGATAAATAGCAGGAGAAGATCAGATAGACTAAGGTTAATATTTGATATAAATTAAGCTTAAAAGTTACTGTTGAGTAAATTGAGGGTATTATTAGTAGAAGTTTGAGTGTTAAAGGTTGCCACCATAAGACCGCAGTGCGAGAAGATAAATATACTATTAAGAGGAGATAAATAAATAGAACGATTTTGCTTATTTTTTTTGTCATGTTACAAAGACGTTCTTTAGAGGAATTATAATAACTGTTAAAGAGATAAGGAGGTATTGATGAGGAAAGAGGATCTTTTTTCAACTTTAGGTCTTAGCGAGGTTGAGAGTGGAGCTTTTTGCGGTGAGTGGCTTGATTGTTCTGACAAAGAGCTGTCTTCTATTAATCCAGCTAATGAAGAGATCTTGGGTAAAGTTCGCTTAGCCAGGTCAAAAGAGCTAGAGATAGTTACTAGTAAAGCTGTTGAAGCTTTCAAAAAGTGGCGTAGCGTACCGGCTCCCCGCAGAGGGGAAGTGGTTAGGTTGTTCGCTGAAAAGTTGAGAAAGAAGAAAGATTATCTAGGTAGGTTGGTATCTTTGGAGGTGGGGAAGATTCTTTCTGAAGGTCTAGGCGAGGTTCAAGAGATGATAGATATTGCAGATTTTGCTGTAGGGCTTTCTAGGCAGCTTTACGGTTTAACGATAGCATCTGAAAGGCCCAGGCACAGAATGTTTGAACAGTGGATACCTTTAGGACCGGTTGGAATAATAACAGCGTTTAACTTTCCTGCAGCTGTTTGGTCTTGGAACTCTATGATAGCGGCGGTATGTGGAGACCCCGTTGTGTGGAAACCGTCGCCTCTGGCTCCTCTAACTGCTATAGCTATAACAAAGATCGCTGAAGAAGTTCAAAAAGAAACTTCGTCCCCGCCTATTTTTAATCTGATAATAGGAACAGTGGAGGAAGTTGGAGAGCCGATGGTGAAAGATAGAAGGTATCCTCTTATTTCAGCAACTGGTTCAGTAGCTATGGGGAGAAGAGTTGGTACTTTGGTTGCCCAAAGGTTGGGTAGATCGTTATTAGAACTTGGAGGTAACAACGCAAGTATAGTAACAGAAAATGCAGATCTTGACTTGGCTCTACGTGCTATTTTATTTGCCGCAGTTGGAACATCGGGACAGCGATGTACTACAACTAGAAGACTATTCCTGCATAAAAGTATCAAAGACCAATTTGTTGATAGATTGGTAAAGGCGTACTCTTCTATAACTATCGGGGATCCTTTGGAAGAGGGTGTTCTTATGGGACCTCTTATAACTAGTGATGCTGTGGATAAGATGGCTAAAGCTTTGGAGATAGCAGAACAACAGGGAGGTAAAATTATATACGGAGGTAAAACTTATATACGTCCTAAAGGTTTTTTTGTAGAACCCACATTAGTGGAAGCACACAACGATATGCCTATAACTTGTGAAGAAACGTTTGCTCCTATACTCTACATTTTTGAGTATAATAACCTGGAAGAAGCTATAAGAATGCATAATTCTGTTCCTCAAGGATTATCATCGGCGATCTTTACCCTTAATATTAGAGAAGCGGAGTTATTCCTTTCTCCTGAGGGGAGTGATTGTGGAATAGCAAATGTTAACACCAGCACCTCTGGTGCTGAGATAGGAGGAGCTTTCGGTGGAGAAAAGGATACAGGAGGAGGTCGTGAAGCAGGTTCAGATGCGTGGAAAAACTATATGCGAAGACAAACATGTACTATAAATTGGGCAGATGAATTGCCTCTTGCTCAGGGAGTGAAATTTGATGTATGAATTACCAGAAGTTGCTAAAAGGTTTCTCCGGTATGTAAAAGTTACAACAACTAGTAACCCTCTCTCCAACACCACTCCATCTTCGAAAGGACAGTTGGAACTAGCTGAAATGCTTAAAGAAGAGTTGGAGAAGATGAGAATAGAGGATGTGGAGTTGGATAGATACGGTTATCTTTATGCAACTTTACCTTCTAGGGATGGAAAAACTTCAAACCCGAAACTTGCCCTTTTAGCTCATCTAGATACTTCCCCCGACGTCTCAGGAACGAACGTTTCTCCCCAGTTACATTTCGATTACGATGGAAGAGTTATAAAATATCCTAATAATCCAACTTTAGTTCTTGATCCACGAGAGAACCCAGATCTCTTGAAATGTAAAGGGGATACCATAATCACTTCTGATGGCACTACTCTCTTAGGTAGTGACGATAAAAGCGGTGTTGCTGTTATGATGTCTCTTGCTTCTGAATGGATGAGAGGAGACTTTAGGCTTTCTATGCCGGTACGTTTAGTTTTTACTGTGGATGAGGAGATAGGAAGAGGTGTATCTAAGCTTGACTTAGAAAAATTACAAGCTAAGGTTGCTTATACTATAGATGGAGGTCCTATAGGTAATATAGATGTTGAAACCTTCAACGCTGTTTCTGCAATTGTTATGATAGAAGGGATAGTATACCATCCAGGTTACGCAAAAAAGCGCCTTGTGAACGCTGCTCAGATAGCAGCCGAGATTGCAGCTAATTTTCCTGAAAGCGAAAGACCAGAAACAACTTCGGACGATGAGGGGTATTTCTTCCTTAGAGATATATCGGGAACAAATTCTAAAGCAAAGTTATCTTGGCTTATTAGAGATTTTTCTGAAGAAGGGATAGAGAGGCGTATAGAGTATATAAAAAGGTTGGTAGACCTCTTCAGTATGCGTTACCCGCAAGCAAAGATAAAATTTTCATTTAATTGGCAATACAGAAATATGAGGTACTACATAGAAAAGTATGCTCCAGAAGCTATAGAGTACGCAGTGAAAGCAGGCAGACAGATGGGTATAAATGTAACCTTAAATAAAGTAAGAGGAGGTACTGACGGTTCAAAACTCTCGGAGCTAGGAGTACCTACTCCTAACATCTTTACAGGAGGGTACAACTTCCACAGTCTTACAGAGTGGAATAGTGTAGGTAATCTTGTAACAACGCTCAAATATGTAAAGGTTCTACTTACCATATGGGAACACAATAGTAGATGAAAGTGAAATCGTTGTTGGCATTTGTTGCTTTTCTCACAGCTGTTTCCAATGTTTATGCAGATTACGTTGAAAAGGTAAATAAGTGGCACAAAAAGAGAATTGAACGTTTAAAGGATCCCGAAGGATGGCTTTCCCTTATAGGGTTGGAGTGGTTGGAAGGAAAAAAGTTATCGATAGGGAGTGATACGACAAGTGATATAGTAGTCAACTCTTCTCATTTTCCCAGAAAAGCTGGTTATATAATGCGTGAAGATGATAGATGGTTCTTTGTCCCGTTTAAGGACATTTTAGCTTATTGTAAGGGTGAAAGGGTAACAAATAAAATAGAACTTAAGGATGATAGTTCGGGAAATCCTACAAAAATAGAGATAGGAACGGTTGTCTTTTATCTTATAAAGCGAGGTAACAAGGTTGGAGTCAGGATAAAAGATAAGAACGCTAAGTTGTTAAGAGAATTTAAAGGTATAGATAGATTTCCCGTAGATAAAAAATGGAAAGTAAGGGCTAAAATTGAAAAAATAGAAGATGAGACTTTTATAGATACCGTTGTAGGTGTTAAAGAAAAGGTTAGGGTTGTTGGCAAAGCTTTATTTAAGTTGGGGGGTAAAGAGTATTCGTTACTTGTATTTAATTCAGATTCCTATTGGACAATATTCGGAGATCTTACAAATGGTGTAGAAAGCTACGGTGGAGGAAGATTTGTACCTGTAGAAAAAGTCTCTGATAACGAAGTTATTATCGATTTTAACAAAGCGTATAATCCTCCGTGCGTTTTTACCCCTTATTCTACTTGTCCATTACCTCCTACCCAAAACAAACTCCCTATACACGTTAGAGCAGGAGAAAAAGTGTGGAAGTTATCAAGAGAGGAGTAGTTATGCTTAAGTTTTTTTTACTTTTAATAGGATCTCTGTTGTCTTTCCCAGTTTACGGATTTTGTGGTTTCTATGTATCTAGAGCAACTTCGGAACTTTATAATAAAAGCTCTAAAGTAGCTATAGTGCGTGACGGTATCAGAACGGTACTAACTATGTCTAATGACTACAAAGGTGATCCAAAAGAGTTCGCTATAGTTATACCCGTTCCGCAGATACTTAAAAAGGAACAGATTCACGTGAATAGGCAAAGTATAATGGAACATTTAGATGCGTATACCGCACCGCGATTGGTTGAATATTACGATCGAGATCCGTGTATAGTAATGAGGTATAGAGAAAACGGTGCGGTAGTAGATATGTTAATTGAAAAGAAAGAAAGTGTTGCTGATAAAGCAAAGAGTTTTGGAGTTGTTATAGAAGCCTCTTATACGGTAGGAGAATACGATATAATGATTCTCTCTTCTGAAAAGAGTTCAGGTCTTATTAGGTTTTTAATTTCTCAAGGATACACGTTACCTAAAGGTGCAGAACGGATAGTAAATAGTTATATAAAGCAGGGGCTTTATTTTTTTGTAGCTAAGGTTAATCTTAAAGAGAAAGCAAAATTGGGGTTTACTTATTTGAGACCTCTTTCTATAGCGTATGAATCGAGACGCTTTATGCTTCCTATACGATTAGGTACTGTAAATGCTCATGAAGATCAAGAACTTTTCATATTTATCCTTACAAGGACAGGTAGGGTGGAAACTGTTAATTATCGTACGGTTTATGTACCTACAGATATAGAACTTCCACCTGCTACAAAGGAAGATTTTGCAAATGTTTATAAAACGATATTTAATAACCAGTGGAAGAAGGAAGGGAAAAAAGTTGTTTTTCTTGAATATGCTTGGGATATGGGTTGGTGCGATCCTTGCGCAGCAGATCCTTTAACTAGGGAAGAGTTGCGTGAAATAGGTGTCTTTTGGCTAGATGATTATAGATTTCTAGAGAAGAGGAGAGTTCCCCGTCCTGGAGTTAATGTGTATGTTACACGTTTACACGTACGATATAATAAAGATCTTTTCCCCGACGATATAATGTTCATATCTACAGGTAATAAAAATAATTATCAAGTTAGGTATATATTGCGTCATCCCTTTGTAGGGAATATAACTTGTCCAGAAGGAGAAAAATATTTGCGAGAGCTCAAGAAAAGAAGATACCAAGAATTGGTTGATCTTGCTCGTTTGACGGGCTGGAGCATAGATTATATACGAAAAAGATACGGATTAGATAACTATCCAGTTTCTGATCCAGATATTCCTTGGTGGAAAAAAATATGGCCAAAGAAATGATATATACCTCTCCTCTAGTGGAGAGATACGCTTCTAGAGAGATGGTTACCCTTTTTTCTCCGAGGAATAGGTATTTGACGTGGAGAAAAGTATGGATATCGCTTGCAGAAGCTCAAATGGAATTGGGAGCACCTATCTCTAAAGAGGATATAGAGGTGTTGAAAAAAAAGGCTGATCTTATAGATTTTTCTAGAGTTGCTCAACTGGAGAAAATATACAAGCATGACGTTATAGCTCATTTAAAACATTTTGCCGAATTAGCTGGAGAGTCAGGGAAGGTGTTGCACTGGGGGGCCACCTCCGCTTTTGTTACCGATAACTCGGACGTTATCTTGATTAAAGATGCTCTTCTTATTATAAAGAAACGAATATCTCATCTGCTCTATTACTTGGCAAAGAAAGCTGAACAATATAAAAATATTGCTACTTTAGGCTACACTCATTTCCAACCAGCTCAACCTACTACTGTAGGAAAGAGGTTTGTCCTGTGGGCCCAAGATTTCCTAAATGACTATTTAGATCTATCTGATTTAATTAAAAATCTTAAATGTAGAGGTGCTAAAGGCACCACCGGTACCCAAGCTAGTTATTTAGAGCTTTTCGATGGTGATAGAGAGAAAGTTGTAGCTCTAGATAGATTAGTTGCTAAAAAGATAGGATTCGAAGAACCGTTTTTACTAACGGGTCAAACTTATCCTCGTAAACAGGATGTTGTTGTTTTTTCGTTGATTGCAAGGATAGCTGAAAGTGCCCATAAAGTTGCAACAGATATAAGACTTCTGCAAGCCGTAGGAGAGATAAGAGAACCTTTTGGTAAAAATCAGATTGGATCATCAGCTATGCCCTATAAAAGAAACCCCGTTAAATCTGAGCGTATATGTTCCTTAGCGCGAAGAATCTTAACCGATCTTTTGGGTTTCTATATAACTTCAGCCAACCAATGGTTGGAACGTAGCTTGGACGATTCGGCAATTAGACGATTAATTATCCCCGATTCCTTACTCACTTTGGATGCTATACTTATACTTCTTATAAACGTGATAAAAGATTTAGAAGTGGATTGTAATAACATAAAGAAACGCTTGGAACAAAATCTTCTCTTTTTAGTTACAGAAAAACTGATTATAAAAGCCGTTAAAAAAGGAGCTGATAGAGTTAAGGTACATGAAAAGATAAGAAATGCCGTATTTAAAGGTGATTCTTTGAAAGATTTGGTGGAGGATCCAGAGTTTCCTCTAAACGCAGAAGATATTGAAGAAATAGTTGATTTTAGCGAACTTGTAGGTCTTGCTCCTTACCAAGTAGATATTTTTCTTGATAAACTCAAAGAGTTTCTGGAGGAACCTTGCGAGATCCCTACAGTAGAGTATTAAAATTTTCTGTATTGTTTTTTTTGTTTTTCTGGGAAGCGTGTAGAAAATACAGGATAGACGAGTTTGTTCACAAGTTTCCTGAAGAATGCAGATTTGTAGAAAGAGGTATTGCGTCATGGTACGGACCTTCTTTTCATGGCAAAAAAACGGCTAGTGGAGATGTATACGATATGTACAGTTACACTGCTGCCCATCCCACTCTACCCTTTGGTTCATATTTGAAAGTTATTAATTTGGATAACAAACTAGAAGTATTCGTAACTGTAAACGATAGAGGGCCTTTTGTTGACTCTAGGATTATAGATCTTTCCTTCGCTGCTGCTAAGTCTTTAGATATGGTAGAAAAAGGAACAGCTAATGTCGATATATATCTATGTGGGAAAATTGATAATGTTGTGTCGCTCCAACTAGGAGCTTTTCTGGATAAAAGTAGAGCTTACAGCTTGTTAAATGAGGTAAAGGATCTATGTGACGCTTTTGTTACAATGGAAGGCAAGTTTTACAAAGTTCTGTGTGCACCTATGCCAATAAAAAAGGCTAAAAGCGTTAGGAAGATGTTAGAAGCTAAGGGTTATAAAGTATTTGAAAGGAGGAGATAATGGGTAAAAAGGAAAAGGCGGTCTTTATAACAGGTGCCTCTTCCGGAATAGGCAGATCGACCGCTCTTTTATTGGCAAAGAAGGGTTATACAGTTTTCGCTGCTGCTAGAAGAGAAGACAAACTTGGAGAATTGGAAAAAGAGAGTTCCTCTTATAGAGGGAAAATAGTACCTATAAAGATGGATGTAAAAAAAGAGGAGGATATAAGTAAAGCTTTTGAAACGGTGGAAGCTAAAAAACTTGAGCTTGTAGCTGTTGTTAATAACGCTGGTATAGTTATACCGGGCCCCATAGAAATCATGCCTATTGATGCTTATAGAGAGCAATTTGCCGTTAATGTTGAAGGTGTACTTATTGTAAGTAAGAAATTCCTACCTCTATTACGTGAGTCCAGAGGTAAGTTGATAAATGTTAGCTCTATAGTAGGGCGTGTACCGATGAAATTTATAGGTTTATATTCTGCTTCTAAATTTGCTTTGGAAGCTATTAGTGAGACGTTGGACAAGGAACTTTCAAGGTCAGGAGTAAGAGTAGTTCTTATAGAACCTGGTGCTGTAAAAACCGAGATATGGGGAGAGGCTTACTCGTTGGGTGTTAAATATCTTAATAAGATACCTTTAACTGAACGTGAATTGTACTCTGGTGTTATAGAAAAATTACTAGAAGTGGGAGGAAAGCCACCTAAGTTTACTACTTCTCCTAGAAAAGTTGCCAAAGTTATTTATAAAGTTGTCAAGAAAAAGAATCCCAAAATTCGTTACTTAGTTGGTTTAGATGCCAAAGTTGCACTTTTGACTTATAAAATACTACCTTATTCGATTACAAAACGGTTGTTTTAGTTTATATACCCAAGTAGCTGAGATAAAAAAACAGTTGCATAACTACCTGAAGGTAAAGAGAATATTATGCGTACTCTATTTTTGTCTAAAAATCTATAAGCGTAAATGGTAGGATAAGCAATCAACGGACGCCTTTGCCCCTTTAGGTTTAATTTTTTTGCTATTTTAAAAAATTTTCTCTTTTCCTTTACTACCTCTTCTAAACAACCAATTTCCAACTTGGCTATTTCATTGTTGGGTATTCTAGTATCATACCCAAACAAGGGAGCAGTGGGTACACCACTAACTGTTAATATATCTCCTTCTACTCTCTTTTTAGGTCTTCTTATAGCTATCCTATTAAATATCTCGGATTGGATTACCGAGAAAAGAAACATCTCTCTTTTAGAGAAAGTGTCTTCTCTAAAGGTTTCTAACGCTTTTCTCAAGTTTTTGCTGTTTACCCTTTGAAGTCCAAATAGATTGATAAAACCGTTTTTTGAGGTTTTCTTTAAATTTTCTAGAAAATGCTCTCTTGCCTCTACGTTGTTAACTGTTATGGTAAATACGTTTTTCGCTAGTTCGCCTAGTTTTATTGGAAAGTTGCTGTATCTATATGATAGTACGGCAAAACTAGCTGCTTTAAATTTTTTAAAATTTTGTGGGTTATAAATAGAAAACCATTGGATAGATACGCTTTTTTTATCCTTTCTTCCTGCAAATGATATATACTTTCGCTTGATTTTGTATTTATCTGAAATGTAATTAACTACATCTGTAGTATTGATACCAATTTTTCGTATAAATAACCATACGTGTTTTCCTTGTCCACTGGGTGTGTAGAGGGGTACCTCGCCTACTACAAAATCTGTAGCTTTATGTTTTATATGCTGTTCAACTTTTATGAGCTTTTCTAAGTAAAGCGGATACATCGTAAAATTTTTTGTTCTATAAATTGTATAAGTTAGCTTTATTTTTTATGATAGCCAACTATTTATTAAAATTGGTAGCATTTTGCTTTGCTGTTCTTAGAGAGGAAAAAGTATGGCTTTATGTTTAGTAAGTTCCTACCTACAAGGTTTTTATTAACTAGACTGAGTTACAGAGGTCTCATTTAACCTACCATTTTACCTTTTAGCATCATGTTCCAGTACATCCAAGGTAGGAAGTAAACTTTTAGGAGCCACATAAGGTATGAGGGTTTTGTTGTATCGATTAGCCATTTAGGGAAGGAGGAAGTTGGTATTCCGTCGTATAGAAACTCTGCCATAACTACTTTTCTGTATCCTACTATAAATGGACATCCGGTGTACCCTGAATATTTGTGTGTTGGGGTGTGAGAACGTAATGTTTGGAGTATGTTTGGTATAACTACCCCTACCTGTTTTCTTATAGCTGCTCCAGATTTTGCAAATGGTGCACCGCATACATCACCCATTCCAAATATATTCTCAAAACGTTTGTGTTGAAGAGTATATCTAGAAACATTCAGAAAAAAAGGTTGTTCTGATCCTTCAACTAGATCAGGGTTATCACATACTACTTTTGGTGGTTTTTGTGGAGGTACCAGATGTATAAAATTATACTCCTCTGTTAATCTTTTGCCGTTTTGGATATTTTCAAAGGTGGCTCTTTTTGTTTCAGGATCTATAGCAACCAACCTGTGGAGAAAATATGTTTTTATATTTTTAGCCTGCGCTGTAGCATTTATAGACTCTGCAAATCCTTTTATACTAAAAAGATGTTCTTTAGGAGTGAAAAGGATTATCTCTACATTGTCTCTTATACCTTTTTTCCTAAATATTTCATCCGCTAAAAACATAATTTTAAGAGGAGCAGCTCCACATTTGTACGGTGTATCTGGAACGGTAAATATAGCTTTACCTTCTTTAAAGTTTTTGAGAATTTCCCAAGTATGAGGAGCGTATTTGTATATATAGTTGGTAGAAGCGTACTGTGTGTTTAAAGCTTCTTTAAATCCTTCTATTTTTTCTAGTTGGTAAGATACACCTGTTGTTATAACTAATGCCTTATATTGTATTTTTTCTCCGTTTCCAAGTTTCACCTCGTTATTTACTGGGTCGATCTCGGTAGCTTCCGATTTTATCCATACACTGTTTTTAGGTATATAGTTTGCTTCTTTTTTGCGAGTTTTTTCGATTTTGTATACTCCTGCGCCCACTAATGTCCATGCTGGTTGGTAATAGTGCCATTCTGAGGGTTCTATGATGGCAATTGTTACTTCATCATCCAAGCGTCTTAGGTATGCGGCTCCACTTATTCCCGCTGTTCCTCCACCAACAAAGATTACATCGTATTTTTTCATTATTCTCTCTCTTTTACTTTATTGCATAACTATATTCTAATAGTGTTTTTCCTATTTCTCCTCTTTCTCGAGCAGAGTGAGGTAATTAGATTTGGTATTGTATTTACAGCAAAATAGATATATATTACAGGATAGGTAAAAGGGAGTTGCTGTTTTGATTGACTGAGGTTTAGAAAAAATCGTATACTTCCCAATAACGTCTAAAACGGTAAATCTTGATTGTGGGGGTTTAGACAGTATGGTAACAGATGACCGTGAAAATAGAGGTGATTCTTTGCGTTCTTTCGATGATCTCGCTTCTCTTTACAATGAAAGTTTTCGTAAACTGGAAGTAGGTGATTTAATTGAAGGTAAAGTTATAGCTGTGAAAGATGATTACGTAGTAATTGATATAGGTTACAAGTCGGAAGGTCGGGTGCCAAAGAATGAATTTATCGATTTTGAAGGTAACGTTACAGTAAAAGTTGGTGACGTTGTTCCCGTTGTTTTGCAAAGGTTAGAAGATGTTGACGGCAATGTGGTTTTGTCGCATTTGAAAGCTGTTATAAAGAAAAGATGGGAACTTTTAGAGCGTTCTTTTAAAGAGAAGGAAACGGTAAAAGGACGAGTTGTAGATAAAGTAAAGGAAGCCGGTTTGTATCTAGACTTAGGTGGTATTACGGCTTTTCTTCCTGCTTCTCAAATTGATGTAAAACCTGTTAAGGGTATGAGCGATTTTAAGGGAGAAATTATGGAAGTGAAGATTCTCAGCTTGGATAGAAAGAGAAACAACGTTGTTGTATCGAGGAAAGCTGTTATAGAGGAGCAGTTGGAACGCAAAAAATTGGAACTTAAAAAGCGTTTGGTTCCCGGCAACATTTTGAAAGGAACGGTTAAAAACATTACAGATTTTGGAGTGTTTGTGGATTTAGGTGGTATAGATGGTTTACTACATCTATCAGACATATCGTGGGGCAGAATAGAGCATCCGAGCGAACTATTTAGAGTTGGAGACGAGATAGAAGTAATGGTACTAAAGTACGATAAGAAAAGTGGTAAAGTGTCTTTAGGATATAAGCAAAAAAAACCAGATCCCTGGTCTTTTGTGGAGGATAAATACAAAGTAGGAGACGTTATAACCGGGAGGGTTATCAATATAGTTGAATACGGTATATTCGTTGAACTTGAAGAGGGAGTTGAGGGACTTGTACATCTAACGGAACTTTCCTGGCAAAAAAATATCAAACCACAAGATGTTGCCAAAGTAGGTGATACTATACAAGCTAAGATAGTAGGTATAGACTTTGAGAAAAGAAGAATAAATCTTTCTCTACGTGCCCTAGAGCCTAATCCATGGGATCAGATAGCTCAGAAATTTCCGGTAGGTACAGTTGTAGAAGGACGTGTCACAAGGTTGGTAGATTTTGGTGCTTTTGTCGAAATAGATTACGGTATAGAAGGACTTGTCCATGTGTCGGATATGTCATGGGGTAAGAGAATTTCTCATCCTAAAAGTGTTTTATCTGTAGGAGAAACAATAAAAGCTAGAATAACTAACGTAGACCCTATAAATAAAAAGATATCTCTTTCTATAAAGGAGTTTATAGAAGACGATTGGGAACCGTTCGTATCTAAATTCCAGATAGGTGATACAGTTATAGGTAAAATAACACGAGTAGTTAGTTTTGGACTTTTCTTGGATATATTCAAAGGGATAGAAGGATTAGCCCATATAAGCGAAATAGATTTTCCTGGTGGGAAACTTGAAGCACACTTTAAGCCGGGTCAATGGATAAAGGCGAGAATATTAAAAATAGATGATATCAATAGAAAAGTCTCACTTACCGTGCGTGGGCTTCCTAGACCCAACGAAAAGGAGATAGAGGAATACCTTAAAGATATCGGTGCTAAAAGTAACTAAGTTGGAAATGGATATTTGGTTTACTCCGTGGCGATATAAGTACGTTACAAGCGGAGAGAGCAAAGAAGAGTGTTTTATTTGTGCAATAAAAAACGAAAAGCCCTCTCCTGCAAACTTGATAGTTGCAAAAAAGAGATTCCACCTTGTTGTTCTTAACAAATATCCTTATACAACGGCACATCTGTTAATAGCTCCTTCTACGCACGTAGCAACCCCTTTAGAGAGTGAAAGGAAGATTTTGGAAGATGAATGGTGGATAGTTATACGTTCTGTTGAAGTGGTCAAAAAACTCTATAATCCTTGGGGTTTTAATATCGGTATGAATCTTTCTCGAGTAGCGGGAGCTGGGTTACCTCAACATTATCATTTCCATGTAGTTCCACGATGGCAAGGGGATCACAACTTCATGAGTGTTATAGGAGGAGTTAGAATGATCCCAGAAGAGTTGGAGGTCACATGGAATAAACTTAGAAGAGAATTTGTCGAATTAGGTTTCGAATGATGAGTTGGAAACGTAGCATCTTAATGTTACTTGTATCGTGGTTAATTCCCGGAAGTGGACACTTTTTACTTAAAAAAAAATTGAAGGCTGTACTCTTTTTTGTAATAATAACCATATTTTTCACTCTAGGAATCTACCTTAAAGGTCAGCTTTATACTCCTGATCCTGCTTTTCAGAGGACAATATTTGCTACAGTAGGAGAGCTGGGCGCAGGAATATTTTACCTATTATCTCTTATATCTGGATATAAAGCGGATCCTTCTCGTATAAGCTACGATTACGGTACCGCTTTTTTGTTAACCGCAGGTATACTCAACTGGTTATTAGTACTTGACGTGTGGTTAGTTATTAGTGGAGAAAAGCAATGAGTCATTTCCTTTTTATGGTGTTGCATGCTTTTTTATTAGGTGTATTTTTCGCCTTCCTCTGGCATGATAATCCTAAAGAGCAACTTATAACTTTTGCAAAAATTTTCTTTGGTTTGGTACTGGGCGGTATAGCGCTAGCTTGGATTATGTATTATCTACCCTCTGCACCTCCACCACCATTCTCATGAAAAAGATTTTAGTTGTTACCGGAGAGGAATCTGGCGATATGCATGCTGCTGCTCTGGTTAATTCTTTGAAAGATCTCAAACCAAATATAAAATTTTACGCAGTAGGAGGTAACTACCTAAAAAATGCTGGAGCGCAGATTGTAGGAGAATCTTCCCTTATTTCTGTAGTTGGTTTTTTAGAAGCTCTTAAAGTAGTTCCTAAAGCTTTTTCACTTGTAAATAAAATTAGGATTCTATGTATTTCACAACGCTTTGATCTGGTTATACTGGTGGATTCCCCAGGTTTTAACCTCAGAATCGCTAAGGTAATAAAAGAGTTTGATATACCTGTTGTATATTATATAGCACCGCAACTGTGGGCTTGGAATGAGAATAGAGCCAAGATTTTGAAAGAGTATGTAGATTTTTTGATTGTCATCTTACCATTTGAAAAAGAGTTTTTTCAATCTCTTGCAATTGAAGTTTTTTATACGGGCAATCCTCTGGTCGATAAAATAGATTTCGTTAGCCAACCTAAATTTTCTCCTCCATTTAATTTGCTTCTTCTCCCAGGTTCAAGGAGAGACGAGATAAATAACCATCTACCTATAATGCTCGATGCTTTGAAGCTACTTGAAATACCTGTGGAGGCCACAATTGTTATGGCAAAAAAAGAAGCTGAATACGCAGATTTGCGATCTTTAGATATACCTATCGTATATAGAGATAACGCTAGAGAAGCGTTTAAAAATGCTCATCTAGCTATTTGTGCTTCTGGAACTGTTACTTTGGAGCTAGGATTAGCAGCTATTCCTATGGTTGTGGTTTATAAACTTGCTCGTTTAACTTACCTTCTAGCTTCTAGAGTAGTAAAAGTAAAATGGATATCTTTGGTAAACTTAGTATTTCAAGAAGAAGTGGTGCCAGAATTGATACAAGATAAATTTAACCCTGTTAATCTTTCTAGAACTATAGAGCAACTGCTAGCTATAGAGAAGTTGCACGCAACTAGAGAGAAACTTTTTGCTCTGAAGAGGATGTTGGGTCCTCCGCGCGTTAGTGAGCGAGTTGCACGTAGCATAATACAAAGATTTCTTGAGTGATGAAATATTTTAAATTTTTCTGGCCGTATTTAAAAAGGTATAAAACCTATTTTGTAATCTCTGTAATAGCAAGCGCAATATACGTATCGACTACTGTCTTCCTGGCCTATCTCGTTAAACCTATATTTAGCGAAGTACTTTTAGTGAACGATTCTAATAGGATCGATTTTTTTGCCGAAAGTAAGTTTTTCTATCTGGATCTAGAGTATATACTGCGGCTGTTCTATATGTATCTGAAGTCTATATTGGGAATAGAAGGAGACGCAGTTGTATATTTTGTCCCTCTTTTATTTGTTGTTATTTTTGTTTTAAGAAGTATAACAGGTTTTATCTCAGGATTTACACTCCAGTTTGTGGGATTATCTACAGTGAACGATGTAAGAAACGTTGTTTACGATTTTGTCATAAACCAAGATGAGTATTTTTTTGATAAACGTAGTCAAGGTGAAATTCTAGGTAGGCTAATAAATGACGTAAATGTATTACAATCCATAGTAACTTCTAGAGTAGCAGATATAATTGAACAGCCTCTTATTTTAATAGGTCTTCTTTGGTTGCTTTTTTCTACCGATTGGCATTTGGCGCTTTTTTCTTTGTTGGTTATACCTGCTTTAGGAACTTTATTAGCTTTTTTTGGAAAGAAAGTAAAAGAGAATAGCAAATTATCGCAAGAAAAAGTAGGTGATTTTACTCAAATTGCTTCTGTCGCTTTAAGAGCTAGAAGAATAGTTAAGAGTTATAACGCTAAGGAATACGAGATAAGAAAATTCAAAAAGTTTTCTTCTCAATACCTTTCTCACCTTTTAAGGCAACAGCTTTTTACGCTGCTTTCTTCCCCAGTAATTGAATCTGCAGCAGCGCTAGCTGTAGCGTCTCTTTTTGTGTATTCCGGTATAAGGATAAGAGAAGGTTCGTTATCTCCTTCAGAACTTATCGCTTTTTTGTCCATTTTGCTCCTTATGTATGATCCTATTCGTAAACTTAATAAAATATATATGAATATTCAAACTTCGTTTGCCGCTATAGATAGAATATCTGCTTTTACTACTCAGAGTAGTAATATAGAAAAGGAGGGTGAGGTTGAGATAAAAGATTTTACACAACAGATCTCATTTGAGAACGTTTCTTTCAAACTAGGAGAAAAAAACATATTAAACGGAGTATCTTTTGAGATAAAAAAGGGTGAGAAGATCGCGTTTGTTGGACCTTCTGGAGGTGGGAAAAGTAGCATAATAGCTCTTCTTATGAAATTCTATTTACCTAACGAAGGAGTGATCAAAATTGATAATGTTCCATTGAATATCATTAAAACATCTTCGTGGCGTAGCTTTATAGCTTACATACCTCAAGCTAGCTATCTGTTGAGCGATAATATTTTTGAGAACGTGGCTTATGCCACGGATAAGTTGGATGTAGAAAGAATGCGAAATGCTTTACGCAACGCTTTTGTAGACTTGGATAGAATTGGGTTTAAAAAGAGTCTAAAAGATGATCATTCTATCTCAGGTGGTGAAGGGCAAAGAATAGCAATAGCTAGAGCTTTTTATAGAGATGCTGAGATATTTGTTTTCGATGAGGCAACCTCTCAGCTGGATTTAAAAACAGAAGAGATGATAATAGATAAAATAAAGACTTTGCTTAAAGATAAAACCGTTATATTTGTAGCTCATAGAATAAAAAGTATAGATTGGGTGGATAGAATAATAGTGGTAAAGAACGGCACTGTACAAGAGATAGGTTCTCCGAGTGAACTTATAAGTAAACGCGGGTTGTATTACGAACTGTATAGCAAAGCGGTGGCAGCTTCTAGTGAAAATGTGGAAAAAAGATAAGGGTGATATTTTTGTTATATCGGGTCCTTCAGGAGTTGGAAAAACAACTGTTATAAAACTGTTTCTAAAAGAAGTAAGTGCTTTTAACGTTCATTTTTCTGTTAGTTATACAACACGATCTAAAAGAGAAGGAGAGATCAACGGAAAAGATTATCATTTTATATCTAAAGAGGAGTTTCTTAGTAAAGTTCATAACTCTTTTTTTCTTGAGTGGGCAAAAGTCCATGGAAATTACTACGGGACAGGTAAAGACGTTTTGAAATTTATAGAACGAGGGCAAGATGTTATTCTGGATATAGATGTCCAAGGTGCTTTGCAGGTTAAAAATTCGTTTAAGCAAGCTATAACTGTATTTATATTTCCTCCTTCGCTGAAGGAGCTCAGGAACAGGTTGGAAGTAAGAAGAACCGAAAGTTTTGAGGTTATAGAAAGAAGGATAGAGAAAGCTAAGGATGAGATAAATAAAGCTATAGAGTACGATTACGCTGTTATAAACGATGATCCGTTCAAAACTAAAGATTTAATAAAAGCGATCTTTTTAGATAAGATTTTAAACGGGTATAAAAGTAGGAAGAGTATAATCACTTTTGTTAAATCCTTGTTGGAGGAGGAGTTATGAAACGGGGAGAAGAAATAAAACCTGTAGTTTATGCTGTAGAGACCGCTTATAAAAAAGTGGGTAGTAGGTTTGTTTTTACTCTTCTGGTTGCTCGTAGAATGGAACAGTTGATAAAGGGAGATATACCCAACGTAGACAAATTGTCACGTGAAAAACCGATTACGGTAGCTTTAGCTGAAGTTGAAAGTGGAGTTGCTCCTTGGAAAGACGACGAAGTTAAAGAATTGATAATGAAATGAAAGTTGTTTTAGGAGTTTCAGGTAGTATTGCTGCAGTTAAAGCTCCTTTTATAGTAAGAAGGTTAAAGGAAAAAGGTTTTGAAGTAAAAGTGGTTTTGAGCGAAAAAGCCAAACGTTTTGTTACTCCCTTGTCTTTATCTATATTTAGTGGCAATGAAATCTTAGATGATGATAAATATTTTTCTCCCGATATAACTCACGAATTACACTTACAGTTGGAGCAATGGGGAGATCTACTTGTAGTTGCTCCTGCATCTGCTAACTTTCTGGCAAAGTGTTCCGTTGGTTTGGCAGATGATCTGTTGACAGTTTTAGCACTTAGTTGGAATAAGAGAAAAATATTTTTCCCTGCTATGCATTCTTCGATGTGGAA
Organism: Thermoanaerobaculia bacterium; assembly: GCA_027078415.1. GTDB lineage: Bacteria > Acidobacteriota > Thermoanaerobaculia > JALWYX01 > JALWYX01 > JALWYX01. Next base: position 2,197 of record JALWYX010000064.1, on the reverse strand, counting down.
AGCTTATCGTGTTAGAAAGGCTGTGGCTGAATTAAGAGAGGAAGGAGTAATAGTGTGTGATCCTAAAGAGGGAGCATTAGCTGTAGGTACAGGTGTAGGAAGAATGGCAGAACCTGAGGAGATAGTAGATACTATATCTTCTATCTGTCAAGGGAGATGGAAAGGAAAAAGGGTGATTGTAACAGCAGGAGCTACAAGAGAGCCTATAGACCCTGTAAGGTTTATAACCAATAGATCCTCAGGAAAGATGGGTCTTGCTATAGCAGAAGCTCTGGCATTGCAAGGTGCAGAGGTGCTTTTTATACACGGTGTTGGAGTACACTCCAATAATCTTGAAAATAAAATAGAAGTTGCAACTACCAAGGAGATGTTATCTGTACTACTTAACTCTATAGATAAATTTGATCCTTCAGTGTTGTTCATGGCAGCAGCCCCCGTTGATTATGCTCCAGAGTATAGAAAAGAGAAAATAAAAAAGACCCAAAAATTACTTACACTGGAACTTACTAGAAATCCAGACATAATCATGGAGATAAAAAGTAGATACCCTAATCTAAAAGTTGTAGGTTTTGCAGCGGAGAGTTCAGATATTATAGAAAATGCCTGTACTAAGTTGCTAGAAAAGGGTATAGAGATAATAGTAGCTAACGATATATCTAGGAAAGATATTGGTTTTACTACGGATTACAACGAGGTTACTGTTATAACAGAAAAAGGGAATAGGTTCTTTATTCCTAAGACAACCAAGAAAGAGGTAGCGTATAAGATAGTTAATATAGCTTTTGAATATTTCTTTAACTAGTTTCATTTTCCAGAAATTTTTTGATCGTTTGAATATCTTCCCAAGTAGGTTGTCTAAGGGAAGGGTTCCTCAGTATAGCTGCAGGATGATAAGTTACACGTAAAGGTATATTTAAAAAAGTGTGCCATCGTCCTCTTAACTCTTTAAGGGGTAGATCTACACCTAATAAAGTTTGCGCAGCGATTCTACCCAAAGCACATATAACTTTTGGAGAGATAGTTTTTACTTGCGTTTCTAGAAAGCTTCTACACGCTTCTACTTCGGTAGGAAGAGGATCTCTATTTTTAGGGGGTCTACATTTTATAACGTTTGTTATATACACATCTTCTCTCCTGTATCCCATAGCCTCTATGATACGGGTTAAAAGTTTGCCTGCTCTTCCTACAAAAGGTGCTCCTTGAAGATCTTCATCTCTCCCAGGTGCTTCTCCTATAAATAGTAGTTTTGCGTCTACGTTTCCTTTACCAAAAACTACCTTATTCCTGGTTTTATAAAGAGCACACCTTTTGCATGCGGCTGCTTCTTTGGCCAGCGAGAGTAGTATTTCTTTTTTCTCAAATTGTTCCGTTGTATTACTAAGGGGCTGTTTTATCCATTCAAAACCGTTATCTAGAAAAAAATGTAACCACTCTTGTAGGTGTTTACTCATATCCTATTTATATAGTTGCCACAATATTATAAAACCGTTACCCGATCCCTCTGAGTCTAACTTTACAAATGTATAGTTAACTTGCCATTTGAATTTGCCGTAGTACCAGTTTAAACCCAAAGTGTATTCATCTATTGTACCCCCTCTTATTGTACCGTCATTCAAGTTGCTTGTAGAAAACCTTAATGTTAGCTCCCATACACTGTTTTCTCCTTCAACACCTGTAATTATTCCTTTTGCAGGGGAGTACTTTTTGCTTCCTTTAAATAATCTTCCGCCCGAAACGTAAAATCCTTTAAACGTAGGGTTTGTATCGTCAAGAGTTTTGGTAATATTAAGAAAATACTCCCCATTAAGCCACGTTTTGTCATAAAAAAGAGCAAGTTCAACACCGTAAACGGTAACATAATCTGCCTGTAAATCGAAATCTACTATTTTCTCTAAAGGTAGTACTTTTGCTTTGTAGCTTACAGTAGAGCTTTTACCTAGCGAGTTATAGCGTACGCTTCCTCCTAGGTGAACCGTGGTTTTTCGAAAGGTAAAAGGATAAAAAATTCTGGCGGTGTAATGAACATTACCTGGTGCTATATTTGTACCTGTGCTATCTGATTCGTAGAAGATACCTCCGCTTAAATTTAATTTATTTATATTACCAAAGATCGCTATTCCAGAATCACGTGAGGGTGTAAATAAGCTTGTTGCTGGGGAAACTTCTGCAAAGTTTATATGTTTTGAACTTGTTAACC
>JALWYX010000063.1:38933-39304 GCA_027078415.1 Thermoanaerobaculia bacterium | reverse complement strand
TAAAATAACTTTTTTCAAACGATAAGACAAAACGGGAGGAAAGTTATCTACAGATTTAAGTTCGGATATTACGTTTTTTATTTCATCTACTTGTTTTAGCGAAAGAAGAGATTTATCTATCTCTTCTTCCAGCCAACTAGATAGAAACACCTTTCTTTTAAAATCTATATACGTTCTTTGCTCTTCTTTCCACTTTTTTATCAAATTAAAAAAAGTATTTACTCCAGTACCTGTTAAAGCAGAGGTTTCTAAAATATCAACTGTTTTTCGGGAAATACTCGCCGCAAATTTCAGATCTTTTTTCACTTTTTCTACTTTGTTTGCATATAAATCTACTTTGTTTATTATTATTACATCTGCAAATTCGGTAA
>JALWYX010000063.1:0-38923 GCA_027078415.1 Thermoanaerobaculia bacterium | reverse complement strand
ACCTTTTTTTATAGCTTGCAATTCGTCCCCTATTTCCGGTGTTAGGACTACAACAAACATATCGCTGAGGTTATAAGCAAGATCTTCAGTCTGTCCTATACCTACAGTTTCTACAATAATAGTTTCGTAGCCTGCAGCTTCTAAGATCAGGATACTATCTCTAGTTGCAGGTGCTATACCGCCGAAGTATGCTCTATTAGCTATAGGACGAATAAACACTTTATCCAATTTAGATGCATTTTCCATCCTCGTTTTATCTCCCAGAACACTTCCTCCTGATATTCTAGAGGACGGATCTACTGTTATAATTCCCACCTTTTTGCCGCTTGTTGCTATCAAAACTGTAAGTTTGTCAATAAAAGTGCTTTTTCCAGCGCCTGGCAATCCAGTTATAGCAATCCTGAGAGAATTTCCTGTGTACTTATATATTTTTTCTAGAAGGGATATCCGCTCTCTTTCTTTCTTAAGATTCTCTACCAAAGAAAGTGCTTTTCCCACGTAAGAACGTTTTCCTTCTAATATCCCTTCTACAAGAGAATCTAGTTGTTCCATTTAAGCACCTAGTATTTCCAGTACCTTTTTAGCTGTATCTACTACCTTGCTTCCCGGTGAAAATATAGCCTTTACACCAGCTTTATAAAGTGCATCGTAATCTTGTGGTGGGATGACTCCTCCCACAACTACAGCTATATCTTCTCTGTTTTCCTTTTTAAGTGTATCTATAAGTTTTGGTACCAAGGTCAAATGTGCTCCTGCGAGTGAGCTAACTCCTACCACGTGTACATCATTTTCGACCGCCTGTTTAGCAACTTCTTCGGGAGTTTGGAAAAGAGGTCCAATATCAACATCAAAACCAAAATCGGCGTAAGCACTAGCTACAACTTTTTGCCCTCTATCGTGTCCATCTTGCCCTATCTTAGCTATGAGAATACGAGGTCTTCTCCCCGTTAGCTCGTAAAATTTTTCTACTCTTGCCCTGACCTGATTAATCTCGTTTTTTTCTACAAACTCGCTATCATATATACCTTGTTGCAGAGTTATAGGAGGAGTATACCTACCAAATACTTTTTCAAGAGCTAACGTCATTTCACCCACAGTAGCTTTAGCGCGCGCAGCATTGATAGAAAGCTCTAACAAATTCCCCTCCTCTTTTTCAGCAGCGTTAGTAAGAGCTTGCAACGATTCTGTAACCTTTTTCGTATCTCTCATAAGGCGGAGTTTATTTAGCTTTTCAATTTGCCGTTGAACAACTTCTCTGTTATCTATTTTAAGTATAGGCACTTCTTCTTTTACATCTGTTACAAAACAGTTAACTCCAATTATAGGATATTCTCCTGCATCTATTTTAGCTTGTATTCTAGAAGCGGCTTCTTGAATCTTTGCTTGAGGCAATCCAGCTTCTATAGCTTTTATCATTCCACCCATCTTTTCAACTTCTTCTATAAGGTTCTCCGCTTTATTGACTAGTTGTTCAGTCAAATACTCTATTAAAAAGCTTCCTCCCCATGGATCTATAATCTTGGTTATTCCACTTTCAAGTTGCAGATATAGTTGTGTTTCCCGTGCTATCCTTGCTGAAAAATTTGATGGTAAAGCTAAAGCTTCATCCAAAGAATTTGTATGTAGCGATTGAGTATGTCCACACACAGCAGCCATAGCTTCTAATGCCGTACGAGCTACATTCAAATAGATATCTTGTGCTGCAAGAGACCACCCCGATGTCTGACAATGACAACGTAACATCATAGACTTCGGATTATCAGGAGAAAAACTCTTTATCAATTTAGCCCAGAGAAATCTAGCAGCTCTAAGCTTAGCTATCTCAAGGATAAAATTCATTCCTATACCAAAAAAGAAAGAAAAACGTGGAACAAAGTTATCTAATCTCAATCCTCTATCAAGTCCTACTCTTACATACTCAAGACCGTTAGCTAAAGTATATGCAAGTTCTATCTCCGGAGGCGCTCCTGCCTCCTGCATATGATAACCAGATACACTTATCGGGTTAAACTTAGGCATATTCTTAGAGCAATATTCAAATATATCTCCGACAATCCTCATAGAAGGAGTTGGAGGGAATATATAAGTATTACGAACCATAAACTCTTTCAGAATATCGTTTTGAATAGTACCCCTTAAAAATTTAGGCTCGACTCCTTGCTCCTCAGCAGCAACAATATAAAGAGCCATTATAGGTAAAACGGCTCCATTCATAGTCATAGACACAGAAACTTTATCTAAAGGTATATCTTCAAAAAGAATTCTCATGTCAAGTATCGAATCTATAGCCACACCAGCCATACCAACATCACCCACTACACGCGGATCGTCAGAGTCGTAACCACGGTGAGTAGGAAGATCAAACGCTACTGATAACCCCATCTGTCCTGCATCTAAATTGCGCTTATAGAACGCATTGCTCTCTTCAGCAGTTGAAAAGCCAGCATACTGCCTAATTGTCCAAGGCTTTTGCAAATACATAGTCAAATACGGCCCTCTTAAATATGGAGGAACCCCAGGTATATAAAACTCATTTATAGTTGAGCGATAACCATCTAAATTTTTGGGAATAGACACCTCTCCAGAATAAGGTGTAAAAAACTCTACTGACTCATCCTCCTTTCTATCTACCTCATCCTTTTTTATAAAAAAAGATAACTCTTTCTCAAGAACCATAGCTACACCTTAGCGCATTAAATACTTTATTAGCAAAAACAGATATAGGCTCCTCAAAATTTAACTCTATATCAGCTCCAGAAAAAGTTCCTGCGGTCAAACAATTAGGAGGCAAATCAACCTTATACTCGGGAAAAGGCAAAAAAACTATTATTTTCTTCTTTCCCTTATAACTATCTATAACGTCGATTTTAGAAAAATCCAATTCCTCAACATCCAAACCTAGTACACCAAAAAACTCCTTTATTTGCAAAGCTTCATCTCTAAAACCCTTTTTATCTTTCGTATAAACTAAAAACAGTTTTACTTTTTCTGTATTAAACTCTTGGGCTATCTGAAAACGAATTTTCTCAACAATCAAAGAGTCACGATAGGGAGAGTAAGGTAAACTCTCGAGTGTATCTGAAGCGTGCGGAAATCGATTAATAGCTACGATTAAAGTGTTCCGATCATCTACCATCTTATTGTTTAATTCTCGCTCTCCAGCCAACTTTTTTCTAAACCACAATCCTCTTTCAGCAAGATCTTTCTTAACAATTTTTTTAGCCACCTTCCACGCCTTTTCTGTTATAGAATACGTTAGATATTCAACAAAATAACTACCTCTTAAAGGGTCATGAAGTTTAGTTAGTTGCGCTTCATAAGCGAGCACCAATTGATTACCCAAAGCCAAGTTCAAAGAGTTTTCATTATCCCGTTCCAAAAAGTCAAAAGCTCTAACGGTAAGTATTCTCACTCCTGCCAACAGAGCAGCCAACCCTTCTATGGTCTCTCGTACCAAATTGGCCCATTTATCGTAGGCAGTTTTTGTACGAACGGCGATAGAAGCACCAACACATATATCTACATCGTACTCTTTTCTAAAGATCTCTACCAAAATTTGTGCTGCACGCATCTTTGCTATCTGCAAGAAAAAATTTCTACCCGTTGCCAACTCAACAAAAACTGGAGCTCTTTGATACTTTAAGTACGTTTCAAGTAAAACCAACATATAAGCGATCTCCTCTACGACGTCACCTCCATTTTCATAGATAACGGAGGTCTTAACAAACCACGGATATTTAGCATCTGGTAAAGAAAAATCGAAAGAAGGAGTGGTTCCTTGAGTAATAGAAAAGTAGAAAGGATCTATACCCGCACAAAAGCTTCTATCGTGCACCCTTGAAGGAGAAACGTTAGGATGTAAAGAAAAATCGATCTTATTTAAATTCTTAACCTCGTCTGGATCTATCCAGATACCTTTTAGCTTTCTTTTTATTAACCGTGCATAGTTTATATCTTGTTTTCTTTCAACGCTTATCCAAAGATCCAATTCCTCACGTGAATCAGGAAAATAAAAGGTAAAATTGCTGTTTTCAGGAGTGTAAAGCCCCTTATGGGTCACACCTAGCTCCCTACTTACAAAATCCGATCCACTTTTAGCTAACCAATCACTGTAACCTACTCTTATAAACGGTTCCTTCATAGGCTACCTCTTTTAAAATTGGGTAAATGCAATTTTTATACATACGCCTTCTTTTAAGAACTTCCATTTTATACTTAGCTATAGGAACAATTTTAGGACTTTTTAGAGCATTCGCAAAAGTCGGATTAGCTACCGCAATAGTGGTACCGTTAACACTACATATCCACATATTAACAATAGGATTTCTTTTACAACTAATAATGGGAGTAGCCCTATGGATGTTTCCTAGGTTGTCGGGAGGAAAAGTGATACCCCAAGAAAAAGGAGGGTTAACTCTATATTTACTTTTAAACACCGGAATTATCTTGCGCTCTACATCCTATTTTCTTAGTGAAGAACTATTTAAACCTTTCTACTCAATAGGGATCATCTTACAAGTTTTATCTATTTTCCTTTTTATATACTTTATAGCTTTCAGAATCAGAAAAGTTTCTGTTTCTAGATAAAAATCTATCTACGATGCTAGATCATTTATAGCCTCTTCAAACCTATGGTACGAAACTATTTTCTTTGGAGGAACGCCGGCTTTCGCTACTGCTAAAGCTAGAGTTGGCGGAGTGTCTATAAAAACAATCTTTAAAGCTTTAGTGTGGAGTCTAGCGATAAGTGAAGCTAATATATTCATAAACTCTTTATCTCCTCTAGCTTCACCTCCTACTTGTAGTACAAAAAAGGGGCTATTAGAAAGGGTTATTTCTACATCCCTAGCCATTTTGTCAAGCTCTTTAACGTTCAACACCTCTCGCACATAGAGTACAGTAAAATTGCCTTCTTGAGAGACTTCATATCCCTCTTCGCTTACAGGTACTATTTCTATTTCTACTCCTTTCCCTTTCAAAAGGGCCTCTATAGCTTCTTCCAAATTGTAGTAATGAGCTACACTATCAAAACTCTTGGTAAGTTTTATCACAGACTCATCTTCACCAACAACCCAAATATCTTTCCCCAGAATAGAAAGAGCCGTTATTATCTCTCCTACACTTTCTAAGGAGTCGTATCTGAAAGGTAGAAAGAAGATAACTGTACTTATTTTCTCTTCAACTACCCCTTCTACTATCTCTTCAGCATCCTTTTTGATAGCTTCTCCTGGATCATTACTAAAAGAGAGAAGCCAACTATCACCCCACAATCTTTCTACTTCTGCAAAAGCTTGCTTTTTACTCTCGTTTTTTGAAGATAATCCACTTTTTCCCGCCTCTGCTACTATATCATCGAAGATCTGTACAGCAGGTGCTACTGTATCTATAGGTATACCACCACTTACTGCTGTATTTAAAACACTTCTACGCAAAGCTAAAACTACATGAATAAACTTATGAAAACTTACTGTGGAGGCAAGATCGAAAAATGCTTTTTTAAAATACTCTTTATTTTCTCCTCCTTTAAGTAGATACTCGAGGAAAAAATTAAAAAACTTATCGGCAACATTTTGAGCTTTTTCGATATTAACACTACTTTTTCCAAGTTCTGTGACAAAACTGCTAATTATTTTTCCCCGTAAGTTTTCTAAAAGTTTTCCCAAAGCAACAAATTCTTTGGCTACAACTTTACTGCTTTTACCCATTTTGTACCTCCACAAAAGAGTAAAAAGTTACCAATCTTTGCTATTATTAAAATTATCACAGATAAACTAGAATCTCGAATTAAACATTCTCACATTTCAAAAAGGGAGGTAAAGATGAGTAATTTTAGGATAGAGAAAGATAGTTTAGGTCAAGTAAAAGTGCCCAATTGGGCCTACTGGGGAGCACAAACTCAGCGAGCAGTAGAGAATTTTCCTGTAAGTGATATAAGGGTACCCTTAGAAATAGTGAAAGCGTTAGCCCTTATCAAAAGAGAGGCTGCTAAGGTTAACCTTGAGTACGGTATTTTGGAAGAGCGGATATATTCGGCTATTTACAAAGCTGCTACTGAGGTAGTAGACGGCAAACTGGACCAACATTTTCCATTAGATATATTTCAGACAGGATCAGGTACTTCAACCAATATGAATGTAAATGAAGTTATAGCGAACAGAGCTATAGAAATTCTAGGAGGTATAAAAGGAACAAAAACTCCTGTTCATCCCAACGACCACGTAAACGCTGGACAATCCAGTAACGACACTTTTCCAACTGCCATTCACATAGCTACTTACAAGGCGTTAGAAGAAAAACTGCTTCCTGCCTTGAGAAAGCTTGTAGACACTCTGCAACTTAAAAGTGAAGAGTTCTGGGAAGTTGTGAAAACCGGAAGAACCCACCTACAGGACGCTGTACCTGTGCGTTTAGGTCAAGAGTTTTCTGGATATAAGCAGCAGGTGGAAAATGGAATAGAAAGAATAAACACGGTAAAACCACGTATAAGTGAACTTGCACTAGGTGGAACAGCAGCAGGAACAGGCTTAAACGCTCCTGAGGGTTTCGCCGAAAAAGTTATAGCAAATATCGCTTCTATCACCGGTTACCCTTTCAAACCTGCTCCTAATAAATTTGAAGCGTTATCTGTAAAAGATAGCTGTGTTGAGCTATCAGGTGTAATGAAAACTATAGCTATATCTATAGGAAAAATAGCTAACGATATAAGGTGGTTATCCTCAGGTCCAAGATGCGGTCTTTACGAAATAACTATACCCTCTCTTCAACCGGGTAGCTCTATAATGCCCGGAAAAGTGAATCCTGTAATACCTGAATCTGTTTTGCAAGTAACGGCCCACATTATAGCAAGCGACACAGCTATAAGTTGGGGTGGTTCCGGTTTGGCAAGCAACTTTGAACTTAACGTCATGATGCCGCTTATAGGCTACCACATTTTAAACCAGATAAAACTTTTAGCAAACGCTATAGAGATACTAAATGAAAAATGTATAAAAGGAATAAAGGCAAACAAAGAAAAATGTAAACGTTATTCTGAACTCACTTTGGCTTTAGCCACAGCGTTGGTACCCCATTTAGGGTATGACAAAGCGGCAGAAGTTGCAAAAAGGGCTTTCATAGAAGAGAGAACTATCTTAGAAATAGTCGTAGAGGAAAAACTGATTCCAGCTGAGAAAGCCAAAGAAATATTAAACCCTGCTAGAATGACTCGAGGTGGTATTTTAAAATAATGAAACTAAAAAAATCTACTATTAAATTGCTTTTTCTCATCAGCTTTATACCCGTTATCATTCTCGCTTACACTTACGGTTATATGGTTCTTATGAGCACGGTAGAAGGCAATCCCAAATCGTTTTGGGAGAGTCTAGAATGGGCAAGTGAAACGGTCACCTCCGTTGGCTACGGAGGAGACAACAAGTGGGAAACTCCTACGTTAAATCTCTTTGTTATATCTCTGCAGCTGATAGGAATGATTTTCACCTACTTGTTCCTTCCTATCTATTTAATTCCTCTACTCGAAGAAAAGTTTGAATCGCGACTCCCTAGAAAACATAAAAAATTATGCAACCACATACTTATCTACAAGTACGACCATCTTGTAGAAGATTTTGTAAATTTTTTAAACAGGAAGAAAGTTAAATTTTTGATCGCCGAACCTAACAGAGAAACGGTAAGAGAACTTTTAGAGGAGGGGAAACGAGTTATTCATACTCCTTATTTAGAAAATGCATTGTCCCACGGCTGGCCATCCAATGCAAGAGCAATAATATTAAACGGCTCAGAAGCGGAAAATGCAGAGATTTTAATATCTCTCAAAGAACAGATGATTAAGACACAAAAAATAGCTATAGCACGTTCTCCTTTACTATACACACCGTTAAAAGCCGCGGGAGCTGATCACTCTCTGTCTCCGAAAGTTGTAACAGCAGCAACATTAGCCTCATGGGTAAGCAGAAAGATAGATCCTCGTATTGCTGGAATCACAAGTTTGGGTAAAAGTATAGTAGTAAAAGAAGTAAGATTAAACAGAGGCCACCCTGCTGTAGGCAAAACATTAAAAGAGCTAGATTTAGGAAAAAATACGGGAGCTATAGTAGCAGCACGTTGGAAAAAAGGGAGAATAGAATGCCCTATTACTGCAGATATAACGTTATCTGAAGGAGACATACTTATACTTGTAGGCTCCCACAAAGGCGTAGAAAAAGCGTTGGAATTTTTACAAATCGATAAGCGGCGAGATGGCAAAGTATTCATCTTGGGATATGGAGAGATAGGAAAAAAAGTTGCAGAAATACTAAACAACGTTGGAGAACAGATCGTAACCATAGACATAAATGAGTCTCAAAAACCAGATATAACAGGGAACGCTATAGACATGGACTTTCTCCAAAAAATTTCAATAAAGGATGCAGAATATATAGTCATATCCATAGGTAGCGACGATCGAGCATTAATGGCAACCCTTGCACTCAGAGCAAACAAAGTAAAGTCACCTATAGCTGTAAGAGTGTATCACTCAGCAAATATAGACAAATTCCACTCAGCAGGTGCAGACTATACAGTAGCTATAGGGCAAGTGACTTCCCAGGTACTACAAGGTATGATTTTTGGAAAAAGCGCTCTTGAATTATCTAAAGATTTTGGAATAAAAGCTTATACCCTACCGGTTAGTTCTATAAAAATAAAAGATCTAAAACTAAGAGAAAAGTTAGGACTAAACGTAGTAGCTATAGAGAGAGACAACAAAGTGATAGTAGATATAAATGCCGATATGGAGTTAAGAAAAGGAGACAAACTCTATATCATAGGGAAAACTCAACGATTGGACGAGTTAGATGAAAATTGGTTGCAAGGAGGATAACTATGTTGGAAGCTAGATCGTTAACACGTAAATATGGAGATTTTACTGCAGTATCAGATATATCTTTCTCTATAAATGAAGGAGAAATAGTAGGAATGCTTGGGCCTAACGGTGCAGGAAAAACCACCACACTAAGAATGCTTACAGGATTTTTACCTCCCACATCCGGTACCGTTAGAATAGCAGATATAGATATCTTCGAAAATCCAAAAGAAGCCAAGAAGCAGATAGGCTATCTGCCGGAAAACGTTGCACTTTATCCAGAAATGCGGGTAGAAGAGTACCTCTATATGAGAGCTCGCTTAGAAGGGATAAGAAAAAGTGAAAGAAAAAAAATGATAAACAGTGCAATAGAAGAATGCCTAATAGAAGATGTAAGACATCAAATTATACGAACCTTATCTAAAGGCTATAAACAGAGGGTTGCTTTGGCCGCAACTCTTCTACATAAACCAAAAGTACTCATTTTAGACGAACCAACTGTGGGACTAGATCCTGGACAAATAATAGCTATAAGAAAATTAATAAAAGAACTAGGCAAAGAAAGAACCCTTATACTATCCACCCACATACTTCCCGAAGTAGAACTTATATGCAAAAAAGTAATCATAATCGACAAAGGCAAAAAGATAGCTGAAGGTACATTAGATGACCTTGCTAAACAGCTAAAAGGTGAAGAAACCCTAATAGTGCAATTTAAAGAGAAGGTAAAAGAGGAAACCATAAATGAATTATCTCAGGCTGTAAAAGCTAAGAACGTTTACCTGGATAACGGTACTATAAAACTCTTAGTAAAAGAACAAGATAAAGCGAGAGAAACTATATTCAATTTCGCTGTAGCCAAAAACCTAACCTTGCTAGAGTTATCGGCTGAGAAAAAATCGTTAGAAGACATTTTTGTGCGTCTTACAACTCAAGAAAATCTCGAACTTGAGGAGGAAAAACAATGAATAGAATAGTTGCAGTCCTTACACGAGAGCTAAGAACTTTTCTAGTATCACCTATGGGATGGGGAATAATAATAGCATTCTTGCTGTACACAGGCTTTGCTTTCATGTTGATAATCTCGGTCCTTATAGATCCCCGGGCACCGTTTATAAACCCCTTCAGATTCTATTCAGAAAGCTTCTTCTTCTGGATGTTCCTACTATTTGCAACACCGGTACTTACAATGCGACTATTTAGCGAAGAAAGAAAGACCGGTTCTATAGAAATGCTTCTGACTACTCCGATATCTGAAGGAGAAGCGGTAATAGGAAAGTTTCTAGGTGTTCTACTCTTCTACATAGTACTTTGGCTACCTACACTGGTGTATATCTTCCTTTTAAAAGACAAAATAGACTTTGATTGGGGTAATATAGCAAGTTGGTACTTAGGAATAATACTTATCGGAGCCTTTTATCTATCCGTAGGAACATTTGCCTCGACCCTTACTAGAAACCAGGTAATAGCAGCTATGTATGCGTTTATCATGAGTTTTCTTTTACTACTCCCCTCATTCCTTACCTTCATAGTAACCGGTGAACCCCTAAAAACGGTCATCTCATACCTAGATGTACTATCTCATCTGCAAGAATTTTCAGCAGGAGTCGTAGATAGCAGAAGACTAGTATACTACCTATCTGGTATCGCCTTCTTTCTATTTACAGCAGCACGATCCTTGGAAATGGTGAAATGGAGGTAAAAAATGAACAAGATAGAAGCAAGAACCTCATATTTCGCTTCTTCCGCTATACTTTTATCCATCGCTCTGCTAATAATAGTAAACTACCTAGCATTAAGACATTACAAAAGGTTTGATCTAACCCAAAGCGAAATATATACTCTTTCTCAGGAAACTAAAAACGTAATTAGCAAGCTAAAGAAACCTTTAAATATCTACGTATTTACCGTTCAGCGAGACGATGCTTTATTAGGCATGGTTAAAGAACTACTATCGCGCTACGAAGCACTTAATCCTAAATTGGTAAAAGTTGAATATATAGATCCAACTCTTGAGCTTAAAAAAGCAGAAAAACTTATGCAAGAACTTAACTTAGCACAAGCAGAGGTAGTTATTTTTAAAATGGGTAACGATTCAAGAGTAGTAAGTTTTTCGGAACTAGCAGAATACGAGTTCTCTCCTATAGGAGCAAGAGAAATAAAAAGTTTCAAAGGAGAACTAGAATTTACAAGAGCCATACTTGAACTGATAGAAGAGAAAAAACCAAAAATACTATTTACAGAGGGGCACGGAGAACTATCTTTAGACATAACAAAACAGGAGCTCGCACTCCTACAAAATTTTCTGAGTAAAGGAAACTTTAGTATGGAAAGTTGGAACCCCCTTGGGAAGGAAGAAGTACCTCCAGATACCGATCTAATAATAATAGCATCACCTAAAAACGCGTTTACCGAACAAGAACTAGCTATGCTAGATAAATACTTACATTCAGGAGGAAGAATTCTAGTACTCTTAGACCCTGCGTTAGGTGAAACTCAACAACTAAAAGAACAAAAACTTGTAGATTGGTTAGCAGCGAAAAACGTAAAAGTAGGCAAAGATATAGTAGTAGATCCGTCTACAGCCTTACCATTTTTCGGAGCTGCAGTTATATTCTCCAACAACTTTGGAGATCACGCTATTGTAAAAGCTCTAAAAGAGACAAAATCTGCTGTTCTACTCCCACTTGTAAGATCTGTAACAGGAGGAGAAAACGCCACAAACCTAATAATGACAACAGAAGAAGGTTGGGGGGAAGTCAATCTAGAAAATCTTGAAAGTGTGGAAAAAGACGAAAATGATCTTGAAGGGCCAGTAACATTGGCTATTATATCTGAGATATCTGTAGAAAAACAAAAAAGCGACAAACAACAAAAAGAAAAAGAAGGTAAAGTTGGCTATCTAGCTGTATTTGGAGATAGTGACTTCCTAACAGATGAATATCTAGGACAAGCTGGCAACGCAACGTTGGTGCATAACCTCTTTAACTTCCTAGTACAACGAGAAATATCTCTAGGAATAGCACCCAAGGATCCTAAGCTAAAAAAACTATCTTTAACCCCCACAGAATTGAATACAATAAGATGGATAATTATGGGATTATTACCTAGTATAGCACTAGTAGCAGGGGTTTATATAACCTGGAGGAGGAGACGATAATGGGCAAAAGAGGGTTAGCAATTCTGGCAATCACCGTAGTTTTACTACTGTTATTTATCTGGTTCTACGAGAGGAAACTACCCTCTACAGATGAACTTGAAGAGAAAAAAAATCTAATTTTGGACTTAAAAGCTGAAGATATAGACTCTATAAAGCTAACAAAAGGAAAAGAGTTTATTCAGATAAACAAAATAAAAAAAGGTGAAGATGAAAAATGGATGATAACAAAACCGCTAGACTATCCAGCTAGCGGTTGGGAGGTAGATTCTTTTATAAATAATATAGTTAACATGAGAAAAATTAGAGAAGTAGAGCTATCTAGGGGCGAAATAGGTATAGAAGAGAGAAACATAACTATAACTATATCGAGCAAGGATGGAACTCAAGCTACTATACGATTCGGGAAAAAAGTACCTGGAGGTGGCATATTTGTAGAAGTAAATGGGAGAAAATACGCCGTGGAAGACACTTTATCTGGTGATCTAGAAAAAGATCTAAAAGAATGGAGATCCAAAGATATCCTGCCATTCTCCTCTTTTGAAATAGCTAGAATAACTTTTTCGTTTCCCAACGGAAATAAAATATTACTGGCTAAAAAAGACGATAAATTTTGGATCGAATCACCTATAACCGATCTAGCAGATGAGGATAAAGTGCAATCCTTAAAAACAACTCTAGGCACTTTACAAGTGAAAGAGTTTTTAGATAACTACAAAAAAGAGATAGCAAAAGTTGCAACAGTGGAAATTGTAAACGATAAAAATGAGTCTTTCACACTAGAAGTGGCTGAATCGCCTAAAGAAGAAACGTTGCTAGCAAAATTTAGAAACCAAGTAGTAGAAATACCTGTAGATATCAAAGAATTTTTAGAAACACCTGTAGAAAATTGGCGTTCTAAAAAACCTCTTCTACCTGAACGTTACTCTATCTCAAAAATAGAAATAGAAAAAGGAGAAGAAAAAATATCACTTGTAAAAAAAGAAAATGAATGGACTATAAATAACTCAAAAATTGAGTTTAGCAAAGTAAATGAACTTCTAGATAAACTGGAAGAAGAAGCGTTGGAAATTCTAGATAAAGAGCCCAAAGAACTTCAACAGATATATACAATAAAACTAACAGACGAAGAGGGAAAAAATTTTAAACTAACGATCTCAAAGGACACAGGTTATGCTATTTTAAAAAGTGAGGGTCGTAAGGCTATACTTAAATACCCAGCTTCTTATATACAAGATTTGGAAAAAATTATTTCAAAACTTGAAAACAACAAATCCGAAAACGATAAAAAACCGTAGTACAAACTAGATGGTAAGAAAAGTAGTATCGATATTCACTTTTTTTGTAATAGCAAGCTGTTATTATACCAACTCCTTGGTAGCAGACGGCAGCGTTGTAGATTTCACCCTAAAAACTCTAGATAACAAAGAGTTCAGATTAAAAGAGGTAAATGCAAACGCAATTATATTAGATTTCTGGGCAACATGGTGTTTTCCTTGCAAAGCCCAAACGGAAATCCTAAAAGATATCTATCGAGATTACTCCAATAAAGGAGTCAAAATAATAAGCATAAACGTGGGGGAAACTCAAGAAAAAGTAAAAAAATACGTTGAGAAAAATTCGATACCATTTGTCCAACTACTAGATAGCGACCAAAAAGTCTCTGATGCTCTCCAAATAACAGCTTTACCCACCATTATAGTTCTAGACAAAAATAAAAAAATAGTCTTTAAAAACAGTACACTCACAAAAAGAAAAAAAATAATACTACACCTTAAAAAACTGGGTATAAACTAGACCCTTTAAACAAAAAATGACCCACAAATGGGGCAAGATGTGACCCTTAGGTTTCTGTGTAAACAGCTTTTTTATTTTTGTATCAGCAAAAACTGTAGCAGGAATGTTTTTTGCTTAAATAGGGTATTGAGTTACAATTTACTTAAACAATGAGAAGCTAGAGAAGGAGGTAAGGTATGAGGAAAGTAGTGTTGTCTCTGGGGATTTTGGTCTCCTCTGTAACGTGGGCTGTAACGGGAGTTGCTTTTGTTCATGGTACAGGGGATCATCGCGGCGCTGGGGTGGAGTACTGGACGAGTGAGTTTATAAATTCTGTGGTATCTGGGTTACCAGACAGAAGCAAATATGTAGTTGTGGCTTGTGATTTTACCCAGTACATGTGGAAAGATGCTGCTGCAGGATGTCTAGCAAACTACCTTTATAACTTTATAGTCTCTCAAGGAATAGACGACTTAGTAGTGATCACACATTCTAACGGCGGTAACGTTATTAGATGGATTCTTTCCAATCCAACCTGGGATCCTAGATACCCAACCATAATAAATGCTATAAGGTGGGTAAATGCTCTTGCTCCTTCCAGCGGCGGAACACCTCTAGCCGATGCCGCAATAAACGGTACCGTTTTTGAGCAGGGAGTAGCTTGGTTGTTAGGGTATAAAACCGATGCAGTTAGACAGCAACAGGTAAGCTGGATGCAATACTACAACAATAATTGGCTTAAAGGAACACCTGGAAGACCGTCTCTTCCTGTAGGTTTTTGGACAGTTGTAGGGACAGATGTAGAAAGTGCTATTTGGGACCCCGATTCCTATTGCGGAGGTTATCAGTACAACGCAGCATTAGAAGTAACCCAAGAGTGGTTAACCTCATGTTCCGATGGTTTTCTTGATTGCTGGAGTCAAAAACTAGCTGGTTCAGTATGGTTTTATGATTACCAATATATGGCAGGTGGAGAACCTTTATCACATCAACAAAGCAGAAGAGCATGTTTTGGATTGGACGTTATCTTACGCAACGATCTCTAATAGTTAGGGGGGTGAAAATATGAAAAAAACTATAATCTTAACCTGTTCTATAACGGCATTAAGTCTACTAAACGCACAAGAGCTGATAATTTTTAAAAACGAAAATTCAGAATCCCAGTTGGTAAACGTTAGAAGTGTTAGGAAAGCACCTACACAAGAGATGATACTCAGTATGCCACTAGATAACAAACAGCAGATAAACTTCAACCAGGAAGCTTTTAAAGATGCAAGCAGAGAATACTGGTATAAAACAACAGCAGCTGAACTGTCTAAGGGAGTTAAAATCGACACTACTGTACCTGGAGCTATCCTAAGAGTGGCACCTATAGCGAATTCTCCAAACGAGTTAGAAATAAAAAGAAACGCTCTATCTCCTAATATCTCCATATATAAACAAGGAAGTAGCTCTACTGAAAACGGACTAAAAACCTTATCCCAAGAGGAAGCCTCCCTTACCTCCATATTTAAAATAAAAGAGGAACTAGGGAGTGGCTCTTTTATACTCAAAGCTCAAAATCTAAATGCCGACCCATCAACGGAATATATAGTACATGTGCGTGAAAAGGATAGTCCATTTGTCTTAGCAACACAAGCTACAAAAGACACTTATCTTGTAGGAGAAAGCATACAAGTAACAGTAGAACTACTCAAAGAAGATGAAAAGATCGATCTGTCGCATTACGAAGGGTATTTACTCTCCCCTAACGGTGATAAGATTCCTTTATCCTTTAAAGATGAAAACGGTACAATCACTGCATATGCAAAAATCAACTCCCGTGATATACATCAAGGATTGTGGGAGTACGAAATACACGTAAGCGGTAATAAGGATGGAATCAAGGTAAGAAGAAGTAGTGGAGTAGGCGTAGGAGTTTCCTTCCCTACAGCGAGGTTAACAGGAGAAGCAAGAGCATTTGTGGCAAAAAATGCTCCTTTAGAAATCCATATAGGAGTAGAAGTAGCTTCACCTGGAAGATACGAAGTTAAAGGTTACCTGTACGGATTAGCCGGTTCCAGAGAAGTACCTATAGCTGTTTTAGATTCTGCCAAGTGGCTGGAAAGTGGCAAAGATGTCATAACTCTTAGAGCAGATAAAAGACTTTTGAGAAACAAAAAATTTAGGAAATATAGAATTAAAGGAGTAACATTGATAGATCAAAGCAGAGTCGCTATATTAGAAAAAGGATACTCTTTTGACTTTACAGGTTATACTCCACCTCCATCAAACGGAGGAGGAAATATTCCGCTAAGGCAGAAACAATAAAAGCTTACCCCTTCTCTAGATGTAAAAAAAGGGGAGACTCTGAAAAGGGTTCTCCCCTTTTTTGCTTGCAATGAAACATTTAGGATACGTTTTAAAGTCCCCTTCAGCTATAAAAACATTGAAAAAAGATCCTACTTTAAAAAAATTGATAAAAATATACGGTGAGAATTACCGATGGGGTATCCACGGTTTATACCCATCTCTTATAAGGGCAGTTGTAGGGCAGCAAATAGCAAACAAAACAGCCAGAAAAATGTTTTATAAACTCGCTCACGTAACGGACAAATTAAGTCCGGAAAAGATAAACGATATAGACTTTGAAAGGTTAAGGAAAATCGGCTTATCCAAAAGTAAAATAGAAACGATCAAAAGAATAGCGTATTTAGAAAGCAGAGGGGAATTAAAGGAAATAGAAGTTTTAACAGACAATCTCTTTATAAAAGAAATAACAAAAATAAAAGGCATAGGTCTTTGGAGTGCTCAAATGGCTTTAATATTTGGTCTAGGAAGAAAAAACGTTTGGCCCCTAGCTGATCTAGGAATACGCAGAAGTATAGAAAAAATTTTTTCCATCTCTTCGATTGAAGAGATGGAAAAAATAGGAGATAGATTTAATCCTTGGAAAAGTGTAGCAGCGTGGTACCTATGGCAAGTAAACGACAGAAAAACTATTCAAGAACTAGGATAACCACACGTCTGTTTTTAGCTCTCCCTTCCGGAGTACTATTATCTGCTATCGGAACTGTTTCTCCATAAGAAATTACAGAAATTCTATGAAGAGGAATTCTATAACGAAGATTTAGGTATCTTCTCACTGCTTCAGCCCTTTTAAGTCCAAGCCTGTAATTGTATTCCTCACTACCGGTAGAATCTGTATGCCCTTGAATTTCAAAATAGACATTTCTATTCTGAGCAACTATAGGACCTATAATTTCATCTATAGCAGCTTTTGCCTCTTCACTAAGTTCCGCCTCACCAAAACCAAATCTCACTTTATCCTCAGATAAAACTATCTCGTAGAGTAATTTACCTTTAGCCAATTTGCCCGCTTCTGTGGCTCTTTTCAGAGCTTCCTGAGCAGTTGAAGAGAGCTCCATTATCTGTTTCTCATGCTCCTTGAGTTTTATTTGGTTCTCCTCTATCTGACCTTCAACACTATCTATCCGTGTGTGAATAGCAGCTGATTCTGTCTGAATCTGTTCTTGAACGTATTTTTTGCTAGCACACCCCACAACACTATAGAAAACTATCGAAAGAACAACAAATTTACTCACTTCCTTCATCTCCTAAACCTCCATAATTTTTAATTCCAAATAACGATGTAATGTTAGTTTATTCAAAAAACCGTTACCTAGCAACCGACTTTCAAATAGAACAAACCCTCCTCTAAACAACTTCAAACTTCGACAAAGTGACCAGATAATACACCAATTTTAACAAATATACAAAAAAACATTTACTGCACTGGGACTGGGTTACTCAAAGATAAAAACTAGAAAACGGGAGGAGGTCCTTTATATATTGAACGATAAGAAAGAGAGCATTTCTTTCTCAAGCGCTTGGATTTCAAGTAAACTTTTATCCTGTGCGTTGATTCTTCTTTACCCTTAGCTTTGAAAGTTAACCTATATTGGCTTCTTATCTCTGTAAGAAATCTTCTAGCAGTTTTAATCGCGTGTTCCGGAACGGGCACGAGATAATATTTACCTCCTGTTACCTCGGCAAGTTTTCTTAACACCTTCGAGATCTCCACACTGTTCTCTTTCTCATAAATATTAGTGTTGGTTACTGGAGACGTCCATCCTTTCAAATCAAAAACGTAAATGGGCAAATTGCTAGTTTTAGCTATATCTCTGGCTTCTTCTGCTTGGATATAGCTAATGTTATCATTACCGTCTGTGAACAAAGCTACAACTTTCCTTTTACGAAAAAGATTTTTTGAAATTTCTGGAATCCATGCCAAAGCATCGTGTAGCCCAGTTTTTCCATAAGGTTCAATCTTACTCAAAGCTAGTAAAATCTTTTTTTTATCCGCTGTTGAAGATATAAGAAATGCAGTAAGTTTATTGCTAAACACTACTAAAGAAAACCTATCACCGGGAAGAGTATTAGCAAAAATGTAACTTACAAATTTTCTCACACTTTCCATTCTATGGCCTTTCATGCTTCCTGACACATCTACGAAAAACGTTATATCTACAACTCCCCAGTGATAAGAAATAAAACTACTAATTGGCACTTTTCTACCATCAACTTCCACTACAAAATCTTCTTTTTTCAAATTCAAAACGAAACCTTTTTTGGATTTAACAACAACGGGTACCACTATCTCGCTAACAAATATTTCGCCTCTGATTTCGTGAGAAGGAGAAGAGTTATCTTGAGAAAAAGTTGCTCCTACGTTGAGGAACAGAAGAGACAGGATAATAAAAAAGAGAAAAATCATTAACATTTATGATATATCAACAATAGATAAGATCGACAATTATCAGATATAATTTATGGAACATGAGAGCTATAGGGTTAGTAGGCAAAATAGCTGTAGCTATGATACCGTTTATACCTAAATCTCTCCTGTGGAGAATAGCGAAGAGATACGTAGCTGGAGAAGACATACTATCAGCAATAGAACAGGTTAAACGGCTCAACTCTCTGGGTATAAGAGCAACGATAGATATTCTAGGAGAAGAAGTTACAGATAGAGAAAAGGTTAAATATTTTCTAGAGGAGTATAAGCAACTAGTGGAGAAGATACATACGGAGAATCTAAATTCTGGAATATCAGTAAAACCTTCTATGCTAGGACTTAGGATAGACGAGGAGTTTATGTACGAAAACTTCGAAAAGCTAACGTCTGCTGCTGCGGATGCATCGATATTTGTAAGAATAGATATGGAGGATAGCAGTGCTACAACACCAACCATAAAACTTTACAAAAAGCTAAAAGAACGATTCGACAATGTAGGAGTAGTTTTACAAGCTTACCTTCGAAGAACACTGTTAGATATAGCAGAACTACCAGAGAACTCTAATGTGAGGTTATGTAAAGGAATATACGATGAACCACCAGGTATAGCGTGGCAACTATACGAGAGCGTAAGAGCAAACTTCTTAGCTTCTCTAAATAAGTTATTTTCACGAGGATTTTATGTAGGAATAGCAACTCATGATGAGCTTCTAATAGTAGAATCTATAAATATCATAGACAAACTAAAAAAAAGCAGAAACGATTATGAATTTCAAATGCTATACGGAGTAAGACAGAAAGAAGCTTTTTCACTAGTAAGAGAATCTCACCCATTAAGAGTATATGTACCCTTTGGTAAAGATTGGTATCCTTACACTATACGACGCCTTAGAGAGAACCCTGAAATAGCTGGATATATACTCAGAGCAGTTATTAAACGATGAGTAAAAAATTTGCCTTTTGCATAATAGGTGCAGGAAAGATGGGAGAGCTACTTATAAACGGATTGATAGACAAAGATTTTGCTTCATCAAAAAACATACTAGCTACAGCAAAAACAAAAAGAACTCTAGAAAAAATAGAAAGCAAATACAAAATAACAACATCCTTAGACAACAAGTGGGCCGTTGAAAACTCCGAAACAGTCATTCTAGCAGTAAAGCCTCAAGCACTGTCTACAGTTATTTCACAAACGAGGGAATCGCTTGACCAAAGTAAGCTCATTATCTCTATAGTAGCTTCAGCTACAACTTCAGACATAGAAAATTTGATAGGTAAGAAGGTAAGGGTAGTTAGAGCTATGCCAAATACCCCGTGCTTTATAGGTGAAGGAATGACAGCTATAGTGGGAGGTAGATGGGCTAAGAAGGAGGATATAGGAAAAACGGAAAAAATATTTAAATCTTTCGGCAAAACAGTGATACTAGATGAAAAATATTTCGACGCAGTTACAGCTTTATCTGCGAGTGGTCCAGCATACATATATGTAATAATAGAATCTTTAGCAGAAGGAGGAGTAAAAGAAGGATTACCAAGAGATATAGCGACTCTATTAGCTGCTCAAACCTGTTTGGGTGCTGGTAAAATGGTTATCGAGACTTCTAGACATCCAGCAGTTCTGAAAGATGAAGTAACAACACCAGCGGGATGCACAGTAGACGGTTTACTTAAAATAGAAGAAGGAGGCTTAAGAGTAACACTCATAAAAGCAGTATCAGAAGCGACGAAAAAAGCTGCGTATCTATATTCGAAAAATGGGAAAAGATAACAAATGAAATTAAAGGGAATACTTATCCAGGTACGAGACGACAAAGCGGCCCTCTTTCAAGAGCATATATGCTTCCTTGAAGTTATGGATTTGACTCCAAACAACTTGGTGTCTTACGATCTTATTTCAAAGCCAAAAATCCACTGGAAAGATATAGAAAAATTTGATTACGTAATCCTAGGAGGTGCAGGTCACCATTCGGTTCTAGAAAGGTACAATTTCACGCCTTATTTAGAAGACCTAATAATTAAAATAGTAGATAGAAAAAAACCGTTCTTCGGAGCATGTTACGGTTTTCAATTCCTAGCTAAAACTCTAGGGGCAAAAGTAGTAGAAGATATTTCCCGAGCTGAGGTTGGATCGTTTAAGATATACCAGACAAAAGAAGGCCTGAAAGATCCTATATTCTCAAAGTTACCTGAATCTTTTTGGGCAAACAGTGGACATGTAGATCATATAGATATCCCACCTAAAGATATGATAGTGTTAGCAAAATCTGAACGCTCACCTGTACAAGCAGGGCGTGTAAAAGATACTCTTATATATGGGACCCAGTTCCATAGCGAACTAAATAGAAAAAGGTTGATAGAAAGACTACTTATGTATAAGCACCGTTACATACCAGATAAAGAAAGTGTACGCAAATTTTACACTTCGCTTAAAGAAACATCAGAACCTATAAAAATATTACCCGCCTTTTTAAAAGAAGTGTCTAACTCCCTTAAAGCGTATGAAAGCAGTAGTAATAGATTTCGATGATGCCCTAAATAGATATAGCTACATAAAAAATTTTCTTGAAAAAGGAAAAATTATAGCTGTACCTACAGAATCGAGCTATGGACTCTGCGCTATCCCTACCAATCAATCAGCAGTAGAAAAAATATTTCATATAAAAGGCAGAGAAGAGACAAAACCTTTGCCAGTAATAGCTAGCAACATAAAACAGATAATAGCCCTAGGCTGCAACTCTGAGTGGGAAGCGCTTGAAACTCTAGAAAAAATATGGCCTGCCCCTTTAACAGCCATAGTACCTATTACTACTCCTATACCAGCATCAAAAGGTAAAAAAACTCTAGCGGTGAGAATCCCAGCTCACAGAAAGTTGAGAAAGCTTCTAGATATTATTGATACTCCTTTAACAGCCACAAGTTGTAATCGATCAGGCTTAGAACCTATATTTGACCCTGAACAAGTAAAGATATTTTTACAGGAAGAAGAAGCCCTTGTAATAGATGGTGGTGTGCTACCTCCATCACCTCCATCTACAATAATAGAATACGTAGGAAAAGGAAAATGGAAAATCCTTCGCGAAGGGTCATTTGATGTAAAAAACAAACTATCGGTTATTTGAGACGTAAACTCTTTATGAACATGGAGAACAAAAAGTACTACTTTATATACGCGCAAATCATTTACCTACTGCTAATCCATCCCTTATACTCACATAATAACAAAACCGATCCCTTTCCTATCGAAGAAATAAAAAAAGGGATACAAGGATACATGTTAACAGACTTAGGAAATGGGATAGAAAAAATCGAATTGGAAGTATTAGGAGTAATCAACACGCCTAGAGCAATATCTTCAAAAAGAGTTTTAGTAAAGCTAAAAGGAGATAAATATTCCCACATAGGAATAGCGGCAGGTATGAGCGGGAGTCCCGTTTATATAGGCGATAAACTTCTAGGTGCACTATCTTTCACTTTTCCCTTCTCAAAAGAACCTATAGGAGGAGTAACACCAGCAGACGAGATGAAAAATCAACCCTCACCTTTTAACACTCAAACTGTATCAACAAAAGTTTCCTTAGAAGATATAATCAAACCTTCGTTAGATAAAATAGATCTATCTATACCCACTTTCTCCTCCAATGTTCCTTTAGCTTGGTACGCTATAAATATTCCACATACAGTGACAGAAAGGATAAAGCTTCCCATAAACACTTTCGCTTCCAAAGTAATTACTACAAACTCAGAAAGAAAATTCAAACCCGGTGCTCCCATATCAATAGTACTCATAGATGGTGATATAACTTTAGGAGCCACTGGAACAGTAACATGGGTAGAGAGAAATAAAATCTACGCCTTTGGACATCCCTTATTTGGATTAGGGAAATTAACGTTACCCGCGGCTCACAGTGAAATAGTAACAGTTGTACCGTCACAAAACTTTTCATTTAAGATAGCAAATATAGGTCCTCGCAAAGGTGCTCTAATATACGACGGGGAAAATGCTGTAGTGATAGATAGTTCTAAAACCGCATCCATGCTGCCTATGAAAGTTTCAATAGATGGTGAAAGCTCCAATTTCCAACTTGCAAATTTTCCTCTACTGGTTCCTACCCTCTCGGCAATCTCTCTTATGAGTTCTTTGTTTAGTAAAAACGTAGGGCTCGCAGAAGGAGGAGTAGATATAGTTCTAACACTTAAAACAAAGAGATGGGGTAAAATAGAACTCCGAAACTCTTTTGATGGAGTATCACCCTCTTTGCAAGCAGTTGCATATACACTAGTAGTAAGTGATTTCCTGGCAAACAATGACTTAGCTAAGATAACCTTGGAAAGTATAGAAGTGGACATAAAAACGTATCCTAAACCGCGTACTATTACCGTAATAGAAGCTTATCCAGAAAAAAGTACGGTTTTCCAAGGAGAAAAACTAAGAATTTTTATAAAAGGCAAAGAATTTAGAGGAGAAAACAAACAATACGAAATTAACTTCCCAATTCCTGAAACCTTAAAGGAGGGGAAATTTATAATAGCTGTAGGTGATGGAACTTCCGTAGACCTTTTGAAAATAGGTTTACAAAAACAACAGTTTTTTAAGTTTGAAAAGTTGTTAAAAACTCTACGAGAGCTTCATTCTCCTAAAGAAATAGCAGCATTAGGCATGGTTTTTGAGAACTCTATCCATCTAAACGGAGAAACCCTACCACTACCCCCTTACAGCATAAATACTATCTGGAGAGGAAATTCTTTATTCAAAAACAGCTCGCCCATAAGCATATTAACAACAACGAGCAAAAAAATGGATATTCCTTTTTCAGGATTGGTTATAGTAGAAGTCAACGTAAAAAACGAAAATAACGTTAACAAAGGAGAGATAAAAACGACAAATGAAAAAAAGGATACTTAAAGTTGTTATTTTGGTTATAAATATGCATGCGGCTTTTGCCAGTCGACCTAAAATCTTTAAAACCTCAGGTTTTGAAAATTTTAAGAAAGGAGAGTTTAAAGGAATTAGAATAAACGATCAAGGTGTTGTATCTCTAGGATATTCTAAACAGGAAAAAATACAGTTAAAAGAACCTTTTGTCCTTACATTTGCACCGTTCAAGGAAGGTATTTTGGTAGGAACCGGTAATGAGGGAAAATTACTAATTTTAAAAGAGGGAAAAAAAACAGACACACTACTTCAACTTTCTGAATCCCAAATTTTCACACTAAAAGTTCAAAAAAACAACACAGTATTAGCAGGTACCTCTCCGTGGGGAAAAGTTTACAAAATAGTAGACGGTAAGGTAGTAGAAGAGTGGAGTCTAAAAGAGGCCTATATATGGGATATAGAGATATTTAAAGATAAAATCTATGTTGCAACTGGTATAGAAGGAAAACTATATCAACTCCAAGAAGGAGGAAAAAGTAAAGTCATATGGCAATCCAGCGACTTTCATATAAGATCGTTGTCTTCCAACGATAAAAAATTAATTATAGGTACAGCTGGCAACGGTCAAATAGTCTCTCTAACGAGCGACGGAAAAATAGAAATATTGTATAACTCAGAACTAACAGAAGTTGTAGATTTAGAAATAACAAAGGAGGGCAAGATCTTTGCTGCCTTAGTATCGTCACAAGATAGTAGAATTTCATTTTCTCCGCCACAAAAAGAGAAAAAAGACGATACTAAAGATGAGAAAGACTCAACCGATTCAGAATTTTACTCCACAATAATAGGCTCTAGGCCTCCAGGTTTTAAAGGTGTAGATTCAGAACTTATAGAGTTAAACGACAAAGTACCGAAAGTGATAAAAAGATTTAAAAACGAAACTATCCACGATATCCATTTGATAAACAACTCCCTATGGATAGCTACTGGAGCAAACGGTAATCTGTACCGTTGGGATGGGAAAAATCTATCTTTAGAAGCCCGATTCAAAGAACAACACTTGGTAAAAGTAAACGGTTCAGAGGACAAAATTATCGTGCTAACCACTTCCTCATCAGGCTTATTCTACTTAGAGAAAGCCGAGAGTGGCGAATATATAAGCCCCGTATACGATGCCAAACTACCCTCAAGGTTTGGCACAGTGTGGTATGAGGGTTCAGGTGAACAGCACATAACACTTGAAATAAGATCAGGCATGAGTAGTAAACCAGACTCTAGTTGGAGCAAATGGTACAAGGTCAGCAATTATCCCTATTCCCAAAAGGTTCCCGAGGGTAGATACGTCCAATGGAAAGCGATAATAAAATCTCCTTACTCCTATATAAATGAGGTCAATCTATCTTATATTCAAGAGAATTTGCCTCCCGAAATAGAGAAAATAGAGGTACTAGAACCGGGTAAAGTTTATATAAGTTACAATTTCTCACCCTCTTCCTCATATGAAACTTATTCCCCATCAAAAGAAAGTATATTCACTACCATAAAAGATTCAAAAGAATCTTCACAAGGTAGGTGGCGAACGGCATGGAAAAAAGGTTTCCGGACAATCAAATGGAAAGTAAAGGATCCAAACGGTGACGAAGTAAAAGCCGCTATAAAAGTTAAGGTTAAAGATAGATGGATAACGGTAGCGGAGGAGATAGAGAAAAATTTTTACAGTTTCGATCTTTCAGTTTTACCCGATGGCAAATATCCTGTAAAGGTCATATTCTCCGACGCAGGTGAAAAACAGTTTTCGGAACCCAAAGAGACTGAGTATACTACTATACCAATAACTGTAGACAATTCACCTCCTATAATAAATATCTTAGGTAGAGAAGTGCATGTAGAAGACGCTATCTCTCCCTTAAAATATGTGTATATAAGCTATAATGGAGGAGAATGGCAACCTATGGTTCCAAAAGACGGTCTTCTAGATGAAAAGCAAGAGCAATTTAAAATAGATAAAAATTTTGACTTCGCAATAGTAAAAGCTGTAGACGATTTTGACAACCAAACAACAAAAATTATAGATGGTAAATAAGATCGCGGTATACCCAGGATCATTTGACCCTTTCCATAATGGTCACTTCGATATAGTAAGCAGGGCTGCTAAAGTATTCGACAGAATAATAATAGGTGTATTGCACAATGCAAACAAAAAAACCCTTTTTACTCCACAAGAACGGATAGAGATGATAAAAGAGACAGTCAAAAAGATACCCAAAATAGAGGTAAAAAGCTTCGAAGGATTGTTAGTAGATTTCCTAAAAGAGGTGGGAGCTTTAACAATAATAAGAGGATTGAGAACTTACTCAGATTTTGAATACGAGCTTCAGATGGCTCATATAAACCGAAGTTTACTTCCAACAATAGAGACGGTTTTCTTTGTAACAAAGGAGGAGTTTAGCTTTTTATCAAGTAGACTCATAAAGGAAATATTTTTCCTAAAAGGTGAAGTTGACAAATTTGTATCAGATCCTGTATTAGAAGCCTTAAAGAAAAAATACAATGAAAAATGTATATAATTTCACCTACTTACCTAAAGTAGAACTACACCTTCATTTAGAAGGATCCATCACTCCTGCTCTTCTTGCAAAATTGGTAGAAAAGAATTCTACACTCTATTCTTCCAATAGCGTAAAAAAATTTTTCTCTTTTAAAAACTTCAAAGAATTTGTAGAAAGCTATTTATTTATAAGCTCTTTTATAAAAACTCCTCAGGATCTTTCAATGGTTATAAGAAACCTAGCTTCTCAGCAGAAAAATAACAACGTGATATTAAGTGAAATACACTTCACAATAGCAACTCACGTAGCTCAGAAAAAACCAATAGACGAATTCGTAGAAGTTCTAGGAGAAGAACAGAAACAATTGGAAAAGAAAGGTATATACTTTTTTTGGATATTTGATATAGTAAGAGGTTACCCTCTAGAACTGGCTGATAAAACACTAGAATTAGCAATAACCAACAAGAACAAGGGAGTCGTAGCTTTAGGATTATCAGGATTTGAGGAGTTAGGAAAAGCCAAAGCTTTTAAAGAACATTTCAAAACAGCAAAAGAATATGGATTAGCAACGGTAGCTCATGCTGGAGAGTTTGGGCCTCCTGAGGCAGTATGGGAAGCACTAGAATTTGTTCAACCGAGTAGAATAGGCCATGGACTATCCATAAAAGACTATCCTAATCTTATAGAGGAGATCAAAAAACGCACAATAATTGTAGAGTGTTGTCCCACATCCAATCTTATTTTAGGAGCAGTAAAAAGGCTCGAAGAACACCCTATAAAAACCTTCGTAGAGAAAGGCATAGAAGTAACTTTAGCCACAGATGACCCTGGGATGTTCAACATTTCGCTAAATAAGGAATTGGAAAACGTTGCAAAGATCTTAGAGGAAAGTAGTATAATCGAGATAATCGAGAAATCTTTTAATTTTTCTTTCAAGAAGGTTAAAAAATGAATAGAAAAGTGTGTACAATCCTAATATCCATCTTATTTGCAGGGAGGATAATTATGGCAAATAACTTCAAAATCTATTCTCCTGATATAGAAAACGGAAAAGAGATACCTACCAAATTTACATGTGAAGGAGAAGATATAGCCCCTACTATAGTTTGGAGTAACATACCCAGTGGTACAAAAAGTTTAGCTCTTATAATGGAAGATCCTGATGCTCCTGATCCTGAAAAACCAAAAATGTTATGGATCCATTGGGTTATATTTAACATACCTCCGGAAATAAACTCCATTAAGGATGGTCAAACGCCAGCTGGAGCTAAGGACGGTATTAACAGCTGGGGAAAAACAGGGTATGGAGGTCCTTGCCCCCCTATAGGTAGACACCGTTACTTTTTCCGACTATACGCTCTAGACAAAAAATTAGAAATCGAAAAACCTACTGCAAAAGAATTACGGGCAGCTATGGAAAATCACATATTAGCAGAGACCGTTCTAATGGGTACATACAAAAAGAAAAAATAGCTATAAATAAAATGGCTCAAGAAAAAAATAAAAGCAAAGCAACAGAATATATAGATGCTATTCTAGTAGCGGTAGCATTCCTTATCTTTATAAACCTTTATATAGTTAAAACGTTTTATATACCTAGTAGTTCTATGGAGAATACTTTACTTATAGGGGACCACCTTTTTGTAAACAAATTCATATATGGACCAACAAAATGGGAGTGGGAAAAGAAATTTTTACCCTTTAGAGACCCAAAAAGAGGTGACGTGGTAATTTTCAGATCGAAAGAGACACCTATGATGGATCTGGTAAAAAGATTGATAGGATTACCTGGAGATATAATAACCATTCAAGCAAAACAGCTCTATCTGAACGGGAAAAATATCGACGAATCCGCCTACGCGATATTCAGAGATCCATTTATTTTGCAGGGACCTTCAGCACCACCGCGAGACTTCTTTGGACCTTTCAAGGTGCGAGAAAATCACTTCTTCTTTTTAGGTGACAACAGAGATTTTTCCAACGACTCTAGATTCTGGGGGGATCTTCCTAGAAGCCACATAAGAGGTAGAGCTTTCCTAGTGTACTGGTCTTACGGAGGCCATACATTAGGAGCTAACGGTGAACCTATAAACGCGATAACTTTAGCTATCCACCTAATAAGAACTACCATAGGATTTATACCTAAAACACGATGGTCACGAACTTTTCATGTGGTCAGATAAAACCCTTATATTTCTTTATCTAAATGTAGCCATATTCATAAGAACCTATCTAATAGAAACCTACAAAATATCAGATAAATCTATGGAACCCTCTTTACCAGTAGGATCAGTTGTTGTAGCTAACAAGTTTATATTCTCAAAATATCTATTCGACTGGGAGAAAAATTTGTTACCTATAAGAGAACCAAAAAGGGGAGAGATTATAGCGTTTAGATACCCCGACAAACCAGATAATCTTTTTATAAAAAGAGTAATAGCAATACCAGGAGACAAAGTAGTTATAAAAAGTAAGAGTGTTTACCTTAACGGTAAAAAGCTCAACGAAAATTACGTACAATTCGAAGACTCGAGGGTATACCCAAATTCGTTCCTTCTAGAAGAAAAATTCCGTTACCGAGACCATATGCCTTCCGTTGAAGTTACCAACAACTACTACTTCGTCCTAGGAGATAATAGAGACCTGTCTTACGACTCTAGATTCTGGGGACTAGTAGCAAAAAATTTTGTAAAATCCAAGATCATTTTTCAACTCTTCTAAAGAATAAAGCTAATCCTATAAAATGTTATAATCTTCAAAGGTAAGGAGGTTAAAAGTATGCTAACAAAGATAAGTACTATAACCCGAGAAAGAGGTAACGGTACTATCATAAAGGTAATAATTTTCTTGGTATTCGTAGCAGTATTGGTATATATGGCTATACAACTATCAAAGTCTAAGGTAAAGGAGATGGAGTTACAAGATCTTATGACAGAACAAGCTAAATGGGCCGCGCGTACAGAAGCTAGGAAGATAGAGCGCTTCATATACAAAAGAGCTATAGAGATGGGTATACCAGTAAAAAGGAAAGATGTAGATGTAAAGATAAGATCTGGAAGAATAATAATGAAAGTAAGATACGTAGAAGACGTACCACTGTTACCATTCGATCTTTACACATATAAAAGAAATGTAGTATTAGAACTAGACAGACCTATTTTCTACTTCTAGAAATATTATTCTCTAATACAGCTAAGTTGCTTTTCAAAACTTCCATATCGGTTGTTAGAGAACTTTCTTCATCTAAAGACAAAGCTCTACCAACCACTATAAAATCTGCTCCTTTTTCCAACGCTTCTAAAGGAGAGGCAACCCTTCGCTGATCATCTAATGACACATTTCTAATTCTTATACCTGGTGTTACCTTAACTAAACGAGAACACCTAAAAATATGCAACTCGTGAGGAGAAGTTATTACACCGTAAGCACCTTCTTCAATAGCTACAGTTTTCATACGTTCTAAAACCTTGTATTTGTGTCCGTAAATCGAATCTATTTCCTCTTCACTTAGATGTGTAAGCAAAGTAACTCCTAAAATTTTTATCCTGCTTTTCGACCCTTCCACAGCCGCCCTTAAAACTCTTCTACCTCCAGAAAGATGGACAGTTAAAAATTCAACGTTGTTTCTGCTTAGAGCTGAGACCGTTCTTTCCACAGTCCTTGGTATATCATGAAGTTTAAGATCCAAAAACACTTTTCCTCCATTTTTCACTATCTCTTCAACAGCTTTTATACCAAAGGAAAACCACGCCTCTAAACCAACCTTAACTGCCCTAACCCTGGGAGAAAAAAACGATATCCACCGCTTTGCTGTTTCCCAATCGTTACAATCCAAAGCAAAAAAAACTTTTTCTCTACACCAACGAAAATCCATTATTTTGTAGTATATCAGTAATGAGAAAAGAAATTATTCGAGTACTTCTGTTGTCCTTTATGTTATCTTGTTCTATAACGGTATCTTACTATTATCTAAATCCCGACTTAGAGAAAAAATGGAAAGTAATCCTTACCATACTTCTATCCAATTGGATGATATGGGCTCCCATTCTAGTAGGTTTATCCTTGATTACCAAAAAAACAAATCTTATCGCCGTCGCTATTACCTCAATCTACTATATCTTCCATTGTATATATTTAGAGAGTTTTCTTGTTCCAGGGCTTTACATAAGAATGTTAAAAGCCAGTGGGTGGGTAATATTAGCAACGGGAATAGCTGTTGCAATAGAGAACTTTAGGAAAAAAACGTTACTTCAAACAATTTTATGGGTATTAATATTAACAGCCCTTATAGAAAGAAGAATGGCTTACAAAACAGAGGTTAAACCTACTCCTTTCCCTACTATTCCTGAACCGAATCAAACTTCTCTTCTCTTTGTTTCTATAGAAAATTTATCTACAGATGTACTGCTCCAATTAATAGAAGAAGGGAAACTACCGTTTTTTAAAAAGATATACAAGAATGGAAGCTGGGCACGTATTAAACCTATTTATCCATACTGGAAAATACCTATGTGGGCATCTCTTACAACAGGTGTAAAACCTTACAAACATAAACTATTTAACGATACAGCTGTATGCATATCTACTACCGCAAGCCAGGTAAGACTTTATCTGTTTCCAAAACCCTTTCTTTTTGGCGAAGTTTGTCACGTTACTTTCTCTTTCCCACCTTTGTGGGATATATTCAACCGCTTAGGAATAAACATTAAACTGGTAGGAGAATGGCACGACCTTTTGCCCTATATTTACTCTCAGATAGGCTCGATATCTATCCACGACGCTGAAATTATTTTTCTGGCAATCTCAGACCTTACAAACAGTGACAGAGAACATATAGAGTTTATACATAAAAGGCAAAAAGGTGAATTATTTCCCGCACCTTACGAAATTGCTCTTGTAAAAAAATATATAGAGATAGATCAAAAAGTGGAAAAATTCTGGAACATATTACCGCAAGACAGAGTTGTAATAGTAGCTAATCCATACGGTCCTTTAAGAGGTAAATTATCACTTAATTTTGATAGGAGAGAGTCTGGACTACTTATAATGTACGGAGAAAAGATAATACCTGGAACTCATTTGATAAACGTGAATATTTGGGATATAGTTCCTACCGTATATTATTTAAAAAACATTCCGATAGCTCGAGAACTAGATGGAGAAGTCCTTACCAAAACTATCGACTCAACTCAACTTGCTAAAAATCCAATAGTATTTATTCCAACTATACACTCTTTAATCAAGCGCGATGTTGGGAAATCTCAGATATCCTACTAACTTTAACTTGGGTACTCATATCTATATATCCTTTGACAAAAGCTCCTTCTGCTATACGCACATTGGGAGATTTTATCTCGCCCTCGACCCTACCACCTTTTAAAATCTCAACTCTTTCCAAAGCCACTATTTCACCCTCTACAACTCCCTCAACAGACACGAAATCCACATCCAACTTTCCTTTCACCTTACCTGTTTTCCCTATGAAAAAAGAACCGTTACCCTTTATATCTCCCTCCACAGTACCTTCAAGCCTATATACACCTTCGAAAAACAAAGACCCTTTGATAACACATCCCTCATTCAAATAACCACTAAAATTCTTCCTCATAACTATTCAACCCCAATTTTCTTCAATAGAGAGATGCACCCTTTCTCCCCCTCAATTCTCCTACACAAAAAAAGTTTCTTTTCCCAGCCTTCCAGAGGTAGATCTGTCCCATGCCATACTATTATCTTTCCTTTACTATTTAACATCTCTACTAACTTTGCAACGTTTTCTTTACCCAACCTAAGAGCTTTTACAGTTATAAAATCGTACTTAATTTCGGGATTAAGCTCCTCCACTCTACCTCTTAGAGGAAATATATTATTTATATCTATTTTTCTCTTCAAAACTGTTAAAAAAGTAAATTTTTTTATACTGGGTTCCAAGAGAAAAAACTTGTTATCAGGAAAAGAAATTGCTAATGCAATTGCTGGAAAACCACCTCCACTACCAATGTCCAATATAGTTAAACCCTCCGAAGAAACCTCCCTTATAAGGCCCAGAGCCTTCAGAGAATCAACAAAATGTTCTCTCAACTCACCCATCGATACTCTTCTGCTAACCAGAGGAACCGTTTTATTCCACTCCTTAAGAACTTTAAGGTATTCCACACTTTTTCTTTTCTGCTTCTCAGACAACCCAAAAGTGGATAGCGCAGAAATAAAATCCTCGTGTCTCAATCACTATCTACTCTCGTTTTCTCGCCAGATACAAACGCAATTTCCACATTCAAACCTCTCTTTTTAACTACAGCCAAGACCAACTCTTTTACTGCCTCTGCTAGATCCTTATCAACCTTTCCATCTTCCACCTTTATTTTAACTGCACCCGCCTCTAAATCTATATCAAATTTAAAAAAATCTCCAAATGAGAAATTACATAGCTCAAAAATTAAATCTTTTACACTTCCTAGCTCTTCATCTACAGAAGAAGCAGAGGAATTAACAGACTTTTCAACATCTACAGCTATTACAACAAACCGCTTCGTATCCAGATATGAATCTTTTTTAATTTCTCTATATTTCAGATTCTTCTCATCTATCCCCAACGCTGTAGCAGCCTTTATTTTAGCTTGCTCAAGCGTAGTTCCATAAAAGAATCTTTCCTTCTTCATTTTACTTTTCCCTAAACAGTTTGTCGTATATATACGATTGCCCAAGAGTAAATACATTACTAGCAACCCAATATAGTACCAATCCGCTGGGGAAACTAAAAGAGATAACGGTAAATACTACGGGGAAAAATGTGAATAACCTTTTTTGTAAGGGGTCCGTAGGAGGAGTCATCTGTTGTTGAATATATTGTGTAACACCCATAGCTATAGGAAGAATATACAGTGGATCAGGTGACGAAAGATCTTTTATCCAAAGTATCCACTCTGCTTTCCTTAGCTCTGCTGCAGTTGAAAGCAGACGAAAGAAAGCAAAAAATATAGGTATCTGTATAAGAACAGGTAAACATCCTCCCATAGGGCTAACTTTTTCTCTTTTAAAAAGCTCCTGAATCTCTTCATTCATTTTTCTCTGCATTTCAAAGTCTATTCTTCCTCTTTTATCTCGTAATTTGCCCCTGTATCTATCCTTTATTTTTTGCACTTTAGGCTGTATCTTTTGCATCTTCTTCATAGAAGAATAGCTGTAAATAGTAAGAGGTAAAAGGGCAAATCGAAGTAGAAAAGTTACT
Source organism: Thermoanaerobaculia bacterium (assembly GCA_027078415.1). Lineage (GTDB taxonomy): Bacteria > Acidobacteriota > Thermoanaerobaculia > JALWYX01 > JALWYX01 > JALWYX01. The sequence continues at coordinate 5,724 of JALWYX010000063.1, read as the reverse complement.
ATAACTATACTCCAACCATAATTGGGTATATATTTATAAATACCTAATATAGCTATAAGTAACCATTTAGCTATGAAACCAAAAAAACCCCATTCAAGGGCTCTAGAAAAGTTATATTGATCTGGAAAAGAGGAAAGCGCCGTATAACTTTTCTCACCGTAATAGGATTTTAACTTTACCGTCCCTTCACTAGGATAGAAGATAAGGGATTGGGTATTATACCCTTCGTCCACCCTAGACAAAATCAGCTTTTCATTTTTAACGGTAACAGGCTTAGCTATTATAGAAGAGACACTCAGAGGAACAAATATCTTTATAAAATATCTGCCATGCAAAGCAACCCATTTGACACTGTTAGATATCTTCAAATCCTCCTTAGCTTTGCTATCAGAAACCCTCTCTAACTCGTTGTTAACTAGAAAAATCACACCCCCTTTGTAAGATATACCTTTACTCACACCTTCAACATCAGGACCAACAAAAAGCGACCAACCTTCCATACCTACAACTTTAACCTCTATCTCAAGAAAACCTTCTCTAGTAACCCTAAAGGTTTTCTCCACAGAAAGCTTTGGCTCCCTGTACACAAAATTTACAGAATTTTCTTTCTTAAAAACAGCGTAAAGTTTTTCGTTAAGATAGGAAGGAGCTGTTCCTTCAATAAGAGCAAACGGCCAAAGATCACTACGTTTTATAACAAGTTCTACCTTATCTTCATTGTTATATTCTACCAATGCAGAATTTAGAACCGCTCCTCTGTTAGAGAAGATGAACCTCACCTTACCGTTTTTTATCTCTACCAAACGTTCTTTCTTACCCTCCAGAGGTTCAAAATTCTCTACTTTATCTTCTTCAATCTCTCTAACACTCTCTTCAACCTTTCTACTATCCACCTTTACCTCATCTTTTCTTTCACTCTCCATCTCAGCTTCTTCAGGTAAGTTTTTGGATACTTCAGGTGGAGGGAAAATCTTATACCACACTATTGGAACCATTATCATAAGGATCAGGGCTATAATAAGTCTCTTTTCGTCGCTCATATAACCTCGACATAAACTGGTTTACTAAGGCATGTCAACTCCACTTCCTCCCAGTGGATTACATCGTAAAATTCTCAAGACACCCTTCCACAGACCCTTTACAACCCCATACTTTTCCACAGCCAAGACAGTATATTCGCTGCACGTTGGCGTGTACCTACACGCCGGAGGCATTATAGGAGAAAAATATTTCTTGTAAAACCTAAGAATTGCTATAACGAGTTTTTTTGCTGCCATATATCCTCTCTCTAAGACTAACTAAGTCTTCTCTTAGCTCCCAAAATCCCGGTGGAATACACCTTTTGTTAAAGTTTATTACAAAATCGTATCCAGCCAACTTATCTTTATCAAACTCTCTCCTTAATATCTCTTTTACCCTACGTCTCCAGAGGTTTCGTTCCACAGCCTTCTTTACCACTTTCTTAGAAATTACAACTCCTACTCTAAAAAGAAAATTTTCTTTATTTTCCAAGACGTAAACTGTAATATATTTACCCTTTAGTTTCTTACCCTCCTTCCAACATTTTATGAACAAATTTTTTTTCTTTAAGCTGAACGTTCTGGGAAAACTTTGGTCAGACTGCAATCCTGTGTCTACCTTTCCTTCTTCTTCTGTTTAGAACCTTTCTACCTCCTTTACTCCTCATACGTACACGAAATCCGTGAGTTTTCTTTCTTTTCCTATTGTTGGGCTGAAAAGTTCTTTTCATTTCAGATCCTCCGTTTTTTGGCGGAGAGGGTGGGATTCGAACCCACGGACCGTCTTTCGACGGTCAACGGTTTTCGAGACCGCCCCATTCGACCGCTCTGGCACCTCTCCTCTCTAGCTTTGGCGGAGAGGGTGGGATTCGAACCCACGGTACCCCTCTAAGGGTACACACGCTCTCCAGGCGTGCTCCTTCGACCGCTCGGACACCTCTCCTTCCTATTAACACAAAGATTATAACATACCACACATAATAGCTAAAAAGGTTCTAAATATATTGTTTCTATCGACACCTTGTCTTATGCAATCAAAAGCAGAGATAGAAACTAGGACTTTACAAATTTTACCGTTTAGAACATTTTCTTAGATTCCCGAAAAAATTTCTAAGGACAAAAGAGCTTTCTTCTTCTTTGACACCGTATACTATTTCCACTTTATGTGGTAGTAAAGAGAGATTCACTTTATTAAAAAAACCATACTTTTCGTCTCTAGTACCAAACACTAATTTAGAGATTCTAGCCTCAACTATCGCTCCTATACACATAACGCAAGGTTCAAGAGTAGAGTACAAGGTCGCCCTTTCCAATCTCCAACTGGAGACTTTTTCACAAGCTCTGCAAATGGCTATCATCTCCGCGTGAGCTATTGCATTTTTTCTACTCTCTTTACTGTTAAAGCCACAACTTATCACCCTCTCTTCCAAAACTATGAGGCTTCCTACCGGAACTTCTCCTTTTTTACAAGCCAACCATGCCAACCGCAGAGCTTTATCCATAAAAAACTCGTCCGTTTTACTCATACCTAGATTTTAAGGTAAAATTAGTCCTGAAGAACCTGGGTCCTATGCACTGGTCTCACCGAACCTCGTCAGGCCCGAGAGGGAGCAGCGATAAGGTGACAGATCAGGTGCCGTAGGTTAACCCAGGTTCTTCGCTCAGCGTAAAAGCCATGCAAAACCTTCCTATAAAATATAGACCTCGTAGATTCAAAGAAGTAATAGGTCATTCTTTAGCAATAAAAGCCATAAAGAATTCATTAAAAAAAGGTGGTGTTAATGCGTATATACTATCCGGTATAAGAGGAATAGGAAAGACATCATTAGCGAGAATTATAGCCAAAAGTCTTAATTGCTTATCTCCAAAAGAAGTAGAACCATGTCTGCGTTGTACAAACTGTCTAGAAATAGAAAAGGGTATATTTATAGATGTAATTGAAGTAGACGCAGCAACAAACTCAAATGTAGAGAAAGCTAGAGAACTTATACGAGCGTTATCCTACGGCCCAGTCAAAGGAAAAAAAAGAGTACTTATAGTAGACGAAGTTCATAGGCTATCAAAACAAGCCTTTGACGTATTTCTAAAAACAGTAGAAGAACCTCCTCCAAAAACAACTTTCATATTTGCAACAACAAATCCAAGTTCCATACCAGATACGATAGTTTCAAGATGTATAGAAATACCTCTAAAACCACTTGATAAAAAAACTTTAACTAAACAAATAATAGAGATATGCAAAAAAGAGAAAATATATATAACTCAAAAAGCTGCCGAAATAGTAGCAGAACACTCAGAAGGAAGCGTAAGAGACGCTATAACGACTCTAGAAGAACTTAGACTAATATTCTCAGATGGAATAGACGAAGAAAAAACTGAACATTACCTGGGATACCCTCCTTCTATAACTGTACAAAAAGCAAAAACTTATATAGAGACAGGTGAAAGGGACAAAATATCTTCTCTCATAAAAGATCTGTCCGAAAGAGAAATAGATCCTCTAATATTTTTAAGAAGAACCATAAAAGAGATAGCGGAATCGGAAATACCGTACGACAAAAAAGTAAGAATAAATGAAATACTCCTAAAGTCAACCAAATTCATACGAGAAGTTGATCTACCTTACATAGCTTTAGAAACTTCTCTAATCAAGGCCTCATACATAAAAGAGTTAACCTACATAGAGAAAGTAGTCTCTGAGATAAGAAAAGCCAAAAACTCTAAAAATTCAGAACCAACATATAAAGAAAACAACTTTAGAGACAAAATGAGAGATCTACAAGAAGAACTAGCTACAATATCTCCCCGAATATCGGCCCAGGTAAAAAATGGAATCTCTGTATATGAGTCTCTTAAGCTAGTAAAAATTAAGGCGGGTAAAGTGTGCGAAGGAAAAGAGGATAAGATAAAAGAAATAGTAAAAAAACACTTAGGAGACGATTTCAAAGTAGAAATTTTAATAAACAGCAACGGCAATGAAAAAAGCTTTAAAGTACCCAAGATAGTAGAAAAACTTTCCAAGGACCTAGGTGGTGAAATACGGTTAAAATTAAGCTCGAAAGGAGAAAAATTATGAACGTAAGGAAGCTAATGAAGCAATTCGAGATAATGCAAAAGAAACTCCAGGAAGAGATAAAAAACATAAACGTTGAAACATCCGTTGGTGGAGCAGTAAAAGTTAAAATGAATGGATACAAATTTATAACAGAACTCAAGATAGACAAAGAAGCGATAGACCCGGAAGATATAGAAATGTTAGAAGATATGATAATGACAGCTATAAACGAAGCCTCTAAAAAAGTAGATGAAGAGTTGCAGCAACGAACAGGAAAATTAGGTGGTGGTATACCAGGGTTACTGTGAAAATAGTAGAAAAACTAGAACAAGAGCTAAAAAAACTTCCAGGTATAGGAAACAAAACTGCAAGAAGATTGGTATATTTTCTACTAACCCACAAATCAGTTAGTAAAAATTTGGGGAAAATTCTATTAGAGATAGAACAAAGAGTATCCAAATGTAAGGTATGTGGAAACCTTTCTTTAAAAGATATATGCCAAATATGCGAAGATCCGACAAGAGACAAAAGCACTATATGTATAGTAGAATCTATTCACCACATAGAATTGATAGAAAAAACTAATGTATATAAAGGAGTCTACCACGTACTACCCAATCTAATATCTTTAATAAGAGGAAAAAACTTAGATGAGAAGAATATAGAAAAATTAATAGAGAGATCAAATTATGCCCAAGAAGTAATAATAGCTACAAGCCCTACTATAGAGGGAGAAATAACAGCTCGATTCATATACAACGTCATAAAAGATAAAACTAGAGTAACCAGAATAGCTTTCGGGGTTCCTGTTGGTGGTTCGCTGGAATACGTAGATGAAGTAACGTTAGCTCAGGCCATTTTGGGAAGAAAAGAAAGTGAAAAAAAACCTCAATTCAAATCAGCTGTTAAAACTGGAAGCTAACGGAATAAATACTCTAAACGACACTGTTGAAAATGTAGTACTAAGTAAGGGTGAAGGCAGCTATGTATACGATATAAAAGGAAGAAAATTTATAGACTTCGCTACAGGATTTGGAACCTTATCTCTAGGGCATTCACACATCAAAGTTCTCAAAAATGTTAAAAAACAACTCTCAAAAGTTACACAGGGATTAAGCGATTTAGCAGCAACGGAAATAAGACTAGAGTTCAACTACACAGTTAAAAAATTTATAGGTGATGGATGGCAAATATATCCAGCAATAAGTGGAAGTGATGCTGTGGAAATTGCTATAAAGACAGCTTATCTATATACAAAAAAGCCCCAAATTATAACTTTTAAAAATTCCTACCATGGGACATTAGGACTAGCCTTATCAGCTACAGGCATTGAAAAATTTAAGAATAGGTTCAATCCTTTTGTAAACCTAAACTTTGTCCAACTAAAATTCGGATCTCCTATAGAAAATATAGAAGAGGTAATAGATAAAGGAGAAGTAGGTGCAATAATAGTAGAACCAATACAAGGCAGAGGAGGAATAATATTTCCACCTGACAATTGGCTTGAAAAATTGGCAGAACTAAAAAATAGTAAGAGAGTAGTACTTATAGTTGACGAAGTACTAACTGGATGGGGGCGTACAGGAGAAATTTTTCATACCTACAAGAAGATCGACGTAGATATACTCTGCACAGGTAAAGCGCTAGGAG
>JALWYX010000062.1 GCA_027078415.1 Thermoanaerobaculia bacterium | reverse complement strand
ATCTTCACCTATGCTAGGAGGTGGTGGGGGAGGTTAGCTTTCCGCTGCCGCTGGAGGAGGTGGAGGAGGCACGTTACTTTCCATCTATCTCTCCTTTCAAATTACTTCTATTTTTATAACTTTACCAATTTCCTCTAAAATATTCAAAAGTCTATCGTAATTGGGATAAGCTATACGCAACCAACAATTACCCATATATCCTTTATAAAGAGGAGTAGTTCTGCTACCAGGAGGTTGAAAATAAGATTCCGTTATAAGATTCCTGTACTTAGATAATACACTATCTACTCCTTTATATAGCTTAATATAACCATCTTTTGGAGGCCTTATCTGTACGTGTCCACAGGCGAGACGATAGGAAGGAAATGTAACAACTTTTCTCCAAACAACAGCGTTTGCCCACTCCCTGTAAATATCGAAATTACCTACCACTTTGTACATATCCCACATCCTCTCTCCTGCAGGACGAGCTCCTATTTCTGAAAATTTCAAACCTCGAGGACCAAAAAACCACTCCATATGAGTAGCTGTAGTATCAAGACCTAGCAGTTCTATAACTCTTTTCCCCAAATGGTGTAACTCTCTATATCCGTTTGCATTAATCCTGTTTGTAATAACCATCTTAGGAGAAACGTTTCTATCGGACAAAGCTGTCAACACATTGGGATAATAATGACCTATAAAGGTAAAGACTACCTTATTGTTAACTGTAAGTGTGTCGTAAAATCCTTCGTGTCCTTCTACAAACTCTTCTACAACTACACCTTTAGGAATAACTGCTAATAGCTTCTTTATAGCAGAGTCTATATCTTTACTAGAGTGGATACGAAAAGTACCTAACGATCCCATTGCATCTCTAGGCTTTATCACTACTGGGAGACCTATTTTCTCAATGATCTCCATTACCTGCTCTTTACTTTTAGCCACCTTAGAAACTGCACACGGAATCCCTTTAGATGCAAGAAATTGCTTCATTTTAGCTTTATCACGGCATAGAACAGCTTGTTCTACACTAACCCCAGGTAAAGAAAGTTTTTCACGTATTCTAGCTGCAGGGACAACTAAATTTTCGTCGGTCGTTTCAACAGAGTCGATACGTTCTAAAAGTCTAGAAGGCAAATTTCTTACAACTTCAAGATGATCAGTTATATTTTTCAGTGAAATCTTGAAATCCAAATAGTACTTAAGACGCCAAGGAATCTTATCCTTTATACATACTCCTACTACAAAAGCACCTGCTTCCTTTAAACCCCGTACAAACTCTTGGTATATAGGGAAAAGATCAGCTCCCAGGAAAAGAACAACTTTTCTCATACCTTTATAAAACCAATAAAAGCCTTGCCATCTTTTGTTCTAAATCTCCAACCTGTACAACAAATCGTACCTTCATACTGGAAATTATCTCCTCCCTCTCTTAGAAACGATATACCCCTGTAATGACCAACCAGTTTATTTATATCTTTCCTAACTGTAGAACTATCGTAAAAGTTAACAAATTTAGACCTGTTTGGCGAAATTTCAGCTGCTATAAGCGATATCAGCTGGTAAGAGTGTAAAAAGGAGGAAAAAGCAATATTTGGGGAATATACTACTCTCCTCTCACAATTGGTCACAGTATAACCTTTTAACATCTCATGCGGATATTCAAGAGGAAGAACCAAGAGGGTATCAACGTTGTCAAAATCTGTGGAAGGTTTTTTTCTAGAAAAATGTACAACAAATTTAGCACCATCTACAATTTCACGCACATATTCTATATCAGGATCACCAAACAATAGCACTACTTCCGGATTTTTTACTTCTGCTTCTCCTCTCCAACTTGGAAGTTTGAATCCATATTTATCCTCTAGCAGATATCCATTATCAACATCTTCAAGGCCTGCCAATCGATTTCTATCGAATCCTAAATCTTTAGCTCCTACAATACCAGGATCTTTCCAAATAGGCACTATTCCTGTCCCGTGTCTACCTATCATTCCACGTAATAGCACAAACGATACAACAGCCATAACAAGGTAAGAATTATCTACAGCCATACTAGTATCCCACAAGACCACACACCTTTCTGCATTAATATAGAGGTCAGCAAGAATTTCCATCTCTCTTTGGGAACTTCCTGCCCCAGCTTCAAGAGCCTCCCAACTTATGGTATCCAATTGCGCCAAGAACTGATCTGGATTAGATGTTCGAGAATACAAAAATGGAGTATCGTGCTTTTTCCTAGTAACAACCGTTTTCATGGCTCCTGTTAGAAAAGCTCCTATCTTGGTAGGTTCTAAAGAAGCAAAGTAGTCACACTCCACAAATCTAGTACCTAAACATGCTATCTTTATATCGTTATCCTTAGCCTTTTTCAAATAATACCTAATTAGAGGCTGTCTTGAGTGTATAGAACCATCTATAACTAAAAGTAGATCTGTCGAAAGTATATCTTTAAAAGAACAAGTTGACCAATACAAGCCAAGCATCTCCTTTAGTACCTCAGCGTTGTCTCTCCATAAAGAATCGGCATCGGTTAATAGATTGTTGGTAGAGAGAAGACGAGCAAATTTTTGTAAAACGTAGTACTGTTCATTTGCTATACCTTTGCTTGCTGCAAAAAAAACTATCTTATGAGGATCAACGTTCAAAAAATTTTTCTTAATAAGATAAACAGCTTCATTCCAACTGCAGTAACTAAAACTATCCTGTTTTCTCCTAATTAGAGGAAAATTACTTCTCTCCTCTAATCCCCTATTAAGAACTTCATCGGTCACATACGATACCTTAGAAGGACATAAAACTTTACTATCATCTGCCCAGTCATTTGTACCATAAATTCCAAAAGAGCACTCTGTACATACCGAATCTGTCAACATTTTGTAAGCTAACGGAAGATTTTTACGAGCTTTCCATAAAAAAGTGATAATATCTCTAAGGTTATTTAGCATTACCGTTTATTATACAATTTCAAATTCTTGTATAGGGGTAACTGTCTCTAGGCTACATAAACTTTCAGCCATAAGCAAAAATGAACCCTCTTTACACTCAACCAAAAGATTAGGAACTTTGATTACACCCTTTGTTAAAGTATACAGATATCTTCCCCCTTTAACCAACATCTCTCCTTTTCTCCAATGTAGAGGAGAAGATTTTTCTTCTAAAAAGAAAGAAACATCGTTGATAGGGAAAATAACAGATATAACGTTGTCGTTATTCAATTTTTCGTTTCTATCTATCACAACCGTACGATTAGAGGATACAAATTTAGTAAAAGCATCTCCTTTCAAGCCGAAATAGCTTGCTAAAGCTATTAAAACCCATTTAGCTCTTTCCAACAATATATTTTCTACCTTCTTTACAAAATCACTGCGTTCTGTACTTTCTAACACCTTTTTACCCAGTGAGTAATCTAAGAATCTAACTAAACCTAAATCTCGTAGAGAATCTCCCAGAACCGTTTCACCCTTCCGACGCTCCTTTGCCTTTCCATGAAAAACCTTGTATATATCTACCCTAGGTACTTTTACGCTCATTTAACAGAACAACACTCCTCCTAAGTTTCTACTGATAGTCACTTCTTCTATCTTGCCAACATCTGAGATTTCTCCAAAACTTTTCACTACTCTTAAATAGTTGTCACTAGTGCCTATAAGTTGTTCGTTTCTAACATCCTCCCAAACTACCTCAACTTTTTCACCTATATTGGAATTTCTGAATTCTTCTTCATAAGCCGATGCTACTTCTATAATCCTTTTTACCCTACTTTTTTTTATATTTTCTGGAATCTGTTCCTTAATAGCAGATGCCGCAGTACCCTTTCTCGGAGAGTAAGGGAATACGTGAACTTTGGAGAATTTAGCTTTACAAACTGCCTTTACACTATCTAAGAAATCTTTATCCTCTTCTCCTGGGAATCCTACTATTATGTCTGTGGTAATAGCGACTCTGGGTATTCTACTTTTTATCTCTTCTACTAGTTCTAGATATCTACATATTGTATAAGGTCTCCTCATAGCTCTAAGTATCTTGTCTGAGCCGCTTTGTAAAGATAAATGAAAGTGTCTACATACACGTTTTTCATTCTCCATAAGCGTTAGAATCCTTCTATCGAATTGCCAAGGAGCTATCGAACTTATTCTTATCCTTACTTTTGATGTTGTTTCAAGTATTTTACAAATAACGTCGAAAAGTCTGTATTTTTCCCATCTATAAGCGGATATTTGTGTACCGGTTATCACTATTTCACTATAACCACACTCTTCCATAAACTTAGCTTCAGATACCACCTGTTCTATAGGAAGAGAGCTGTATCTACCTCTAAGATAAGGAATAACACAAAAAGAGCACTTCATCGAGCAACCATCTTCGATCTTAAGTGCTCCTCTTACATGTCCCAAGGGCAAATCTAGTTTAACCGCTCCTCTACCAATATAAAGTTCCGAGGAAAGAGGAAAGAGCTGGGTAATTCTAGCTACAACAGAATTTTTTTCTTCGTTAGGCACAACAAGGTCTGCTTCTGTTTCACCTTTCACTCTTTCCAATGTAGCGTAGTTAACGTAACATCCAGTCAATACAGTTTTAATATTGGGATTTTCCCTCTTTGCCCTACGTGCCATTTTGCGTGAATCTCTCGCAGCCTTTGAGGTAACGGAACAGGTATTTATAACACATAAATCAGCCTCCTTAAAAAAATTGACAACCTTATACCCCTTCCCCGCAAGTTCTCGGGCCATAGATTCTATCTCTGCTTGGTTTAACTTACATCCTATATTTCTAAAAGTAATCGCTACCATTTTAGGGTACCCTTAGACTAAGTTATACTTCTTGAGATGTTTTTCAAACTATACACTACTTTAATAATAACATTTACACTAGTAAGTTGTTCTAAAAATCTCAATTACCCCGAATGGATATGGAGTCAAAAACCTGCATACTCCGTCTCGTTAGCCAAAGATTTTTACATAGAAACCAAAATTGACAAGGTTCAGCTAGAAACGGCTACTTTAGAAGGAGGAACAATCTATCTAAATGGGTATCTTATAACAACCACGCATCTTCTTAAAGATTTGAAGGGTCATAGGATAGATATAACTTCTTTCCTGAAGAAAGGACGAAACACAATTTTTATAAACGCTACTAGTAGTACAGGATTTGGTGGTATCTACTTGTGCGTACGCAGTTCAGGAAGATGTATAGTAAAAAGTGATCCAAGCTGGAAAGAAATAAAATATTACAATCACGAAGTAAAAATGGGTTGGTATAACATTCCACCTTCAGATAACGCAAAATCGTGGGGCGAAGGTGATATAGGAAGACTTAAAGTTCCAAAAACGTTCTTGGAAAAAAAACCTTTAGCACTCTGTTTAGAATACACTCATAGCATCACACCTAGAAAAGTAGCAACCTTCTATTCAGAAAATATACCTTTTGCTGCTCTTTTTTTTGACCGTACAGTTTCAGGTATACTGAAGTTTCTACCTTTATCCTTAAATAATCTATACTACATACGCTACAAAAATAACAAGATAATCTCACCCAGACATAGAGGTATAAAGTGGGTAACAACCAATGTGACGATTAAAAATACTAAGAATGTTCACATATTCGGAGCAGAAAAGGTTAGAGAAGCATTTATAGTACCTATAAGAAAAGAAGCTGGATGTTCCGAATACTTGGAGGAGATCTCTTTTATGTCAAATCCGCCTAAAATACTAGGATTTATCACACCTTTAAAACTAATATCTCCGTTTGAGAAGGATTTGAGGAGCAGATTCTAGCACTTCCTTTGCTTTATTACCTGGAAAATCTTTTATGGCCTCTACGGCTTTAGAGGCAAAACTTTCTGCTATTGAGAGTATCTCTTTATCTATATTCAGGTCGTGCACCCTTTCTTGGATTTCAACCAGATACTCGTCGCTAAAATCGCGAGTAGCAAACATATCTTGCACTATCTTTCTTGACTTAGCACAACGTTTTTGTAAAAGAATGATAGGCAAAGTTAGTTTTCCCTCTTTAAGATCAGACAAAACGGGTTTACCTTGAGTGCGAGAGTTACCTACAACGTTTAATAGATCATCTACGAGTTGAAAACATATGCCTAAATTATAACCGTAGGATGCGAGCATCTTTTTATAATTCAAATTTAACCCTTTTATCACAGCAGGAAGTTCGCAAGCAGAGACAAAAAGGTGAGCGGTTTTCTTTGATATAAGGTCAAAATAATCTTCCACAGGCAAGGTCGGCTTAAATATCAACTCAAGAGCCAAGATTTCCCCTTCCACCATTCTCAATGTGGCCTTGGATAATATTTTTACAGCTTCTATATTTCCAAATTTTAGAGATTGCTCCATAGCAGTAGCATAGAGCCAATCACCTAACAATATAGTTTTAGTGTTGCCCCACTTCTTGTGAGCCGTTTTTAAACCTCTCCTTATAGAAGCCTGATCTATAACATCATCGTGCAGAAGAGTAGCCGTGTGAATTAGTTCTATCACTGCAGCGTAAGTAACCTCTTCATCACTATCTATACCCAACATATTAGATACCAAAAGAAGTATTATAGGTCTTATTCGCTTACCACCAGCGTTTATTACGTATTTACCTCCAGTGTTAATAAACCTAATATTGCTATCAACAAGTTCATTGAGAAGTTTTTCACACTCCACTAATTTTTTCCCTACAATACAGCTTATTTCTCTTTGCAGAGCAAAATTATCTACAAAAGCACGTAACATTGTTCTACCTGATCACTGGATCAAATTCTTCAACTTTTATAAGCTCACCATCTCTAAACCTAAACGCTTTCCCCTGGGAAAAATACCACCAAACTACTTCACTTTTTTTACCAACAAAATAACGATCAATTCTCTCTGGAATCCCGTACTTATTATAGATCTCTTTCTCTTTAGAAGAATCCAATTCAGCTACAAATCTTTTAAAATCGTCAAAAAATTTGCGATTATGGATAACTATCTCAGAATAGGCAATCACTTTCTTATGCAACCTTTTAACAACGCTTCTCCCTAAAGAATAGAACATATCTTTTCCCTCTTTACGAGCAAAAAAACCAGCTTCGATGATATAGTTACTTCTCCACCTTTCTACTTCCAATGAAAGTTCAAATTTCCCATTTTTATCCGTTCGAGAGAATAAAATACCTTTAAGCTTCGGTTTCTCATACCCTCTTATTTTTGAGGGTAAGCTGACTATAAAATTTAAAAAGTTTTCTTTAGGAAAAACCACTATATCGGCATACGCTACAGGATTACCGTTCTCATCCCTAACCTTTCCCTTAATCACAACCTCTTTCGCCAACAAAATAGTAGAAAAAAAGAGTATAATTACAGAAAAAATTTTTACTCTCATCATTTCATATACTTTATTTAAAAACCACCTTTGTAGGCAACTTAAATTTATCTTCGCTCCCTATCTTTTCAAAATTGGAAAAATGAAAATAGTACTTACCTACAGAAGTCACTACTTCAACTCTAACAAAGTTATCCTTTTTAAGTCTCACTACCTTTAAATCAGAACTTCTCTTAGGGACCATAACCACCCAGTTTTTTACAGATGAAACTTTATATTTACTAAAATCTAAAGAAAATATATCCAAAAGGTCCTTCACCTCCATAATCTCACCCACCCTGCTACCTTTAAGCCAGTAATACGCCTTAGAGTTGCAAACGAGGTAATTCTTCCTAAAAGGAACTAAATACTCCCACTTGGTACACTTGGGAATTTTGAAGTAGACAGTGCCCTCCTCTTCAACCAACAACCTAGCATTTCCCACAGGAGTAAAACGCTGATAAAAGTGTGCTTTACCGGGAGAATAATCAAGTAAAAAGTTCACTATCTTTGTAAGTTGATCATCTCCAGCAAACGTAGTTTGGGAACTTATCAATAGCAGAAGTAAAACAATTCCTATTTTTCTCATTAGTGGAGAAAATGTCTTATACCTGTAAATACCATAGATATACCCATCTCGTTTGCTTTAGCTATAACCTCAGCGTCTCTTTTACTTCCACCTGGTTGTGCTATTGCGGATACTCCAGCTTTAGCTAGTATTTCAACACCGTCACTAAAAGGAAAGAAAGCGTCAGAAGCAGCAACGGTGCCTTCTATTTTCAATCTATTTTCCTTAGCTTTTCTTACAGCTATCTTGCATGAATCTACCCTACTCATTTGACCTGCTCCAATTCCTATAGTTTGGTAGTGATTTGCTATTACAATAGCGTTAGACTTTACGTTTTTAACCACTCTCCAAGCAAAATCCAATGCACGCATTTCGTCTGGTGATGGTTTACGTGTGGTAACAACAGATGCTGTAATTATCTCATCGCCTATCCTATCTTGATCTTGTACAACTACTCCTCCAATAACACTTCTAAATTCGATAGGGTCACTATATTCTATATCAGTTTTAACTATTCTCAGATTTTTCTTCTCCGATAAGATTGCCAATGCTTCTTTTGTAAATTCTGGAGCTATTAAAACCTCTATAAAAAGTTTCTTCATAGATTTTGCAGCTTCTAAGTCTATAGTACGTGTAGAAGCTACAACAGAACCGAATGCTGATAGAGGATCTCCAGCAAGTGCGTACTCAAAAGCTTCTTTTACCGAAGATCCTATTCCTACACCACAAGGATTACCATGCTTTACAATCGCTACAGCGTTTCTATAACATAGTAAATCCCTTACTATCCTAATGGCAAAATGGGAATCTAATATATTATTATAAGAGAGTTTTTTACCTTGAAGCTGTTCAAAACCGCCTAAAACTTTACGATCATTTAACAAGCATCTGTACAAAGCAGCCCTTTGGGATGGATTTTCCCCGTACCGTAAATCGTAAACCTTTTCCAAAGGTATTAAATGTAGATCTTTAATACCGTCGCTCCTGAGCCAATGAGCAATATAGGCATCGTAACGCGAGGTATGTACGAACGCTTTATAAGCCAAATTTTTACGCACTTCCAAAGGAATCTTATCTACTTTATCTAACAAATTTCCCACTTTTTGATAATCTTCCTTATCAACAACCACAGTAACCCGATCGAAATTTTTAGCTGCTGCTCTTATAAGAGCAACCCCTCCTATATCTATCATTTCAACCGATCTATTCGAGCTGAATGGGTACAAATTAACCACTACAAAATCTATTCTTTTCATTCCTAACAAAGAGAGTTCTTTTAAATCTTTTTCATTATTTCTAGCTAAAATGGGAGCAAAAACATTAGGATGTAGTGTCTTAACACGTCCTTCCAACAGATCTGAAAAACCCGTGATATTTTCTATAAAACTAACTTCCACACCTTGCCTTTGCAAATACTCTCCTGTTCCCCTGCTAGCCAGGATAGTATACCCTCTATCAACCAACTTTTTAGCTAAAAATTCCACCTGATCTTTGTAAAAAACTGAAAACAGTGCAAAACCCTTATCCTCCATCTTCACCCCCGTACTTTTTCTTCCATACTCCTCCCCTTTGATCTCGTCCTCCTGCCGACAGCCATATATACCTCAACAAAATAGCGGCACGTGTAACAGCTCTGTTATACGAGATAGATGCTATTCCAAAAGCCGTTGACCTATCATCAAAAAGCTTCCTGCCGTCACCAAATCCTATTCTCCTATACTCCCTAGATATAAAACCGTAAAGTTCTTTACAATTCTTAAGTGCGCTATCTATTAAAATATACAACTTGTCATTTTTATCCACTATAGGTTCTGTAAGGTAGAAAACTCTTCTTATTTTAGGAAGAGAAAATTGTATATACAACATATAATTTTTGTAGTATCTATTTTCATAAGGATCCCTGTTACTACAACCCAAAGGGTTACCCAAATCGGAAAGAAAGTGCACGGCTCTTCCCATACTTTTTATAACGTGATTGAAAGGAGTAAGTGTCTTTATAAACTCTATAGAAGCAGTAGTTTCTCTAATCAAAGAGCTATGAGCCTTACCCTCTGTGCCAGTATAGTAGTGATAAGTAGGAGGATCACTTCTAAAAGGTTCAAGTACCCCTTCTTTATAGTAAGAAAGACGGTACTCTATTTGTCCTTGCAAATCAGGTGGTGCAAGCTCAGCAGCTTCTAGAGCAATCTGTAGATGTGTTTTTGGAGTCCACGCAACAGCTAAAAGTGAAAAAATCGAAACAAAAAACGATTTTTTTCTCACACCTTTACCCTTTATATAACAAAGAAACTTTTACTCCTCGTCCTGTCCCGTAAAAAGATTTTTCATCCAAACTTGTAAGGTAGATTACATCAAAAATATTACCTACCTCAACTCTCCACCTTATCTTTCCAAGATCGATAGTAGAAAAAATACTGCTCAATGTATAACTATCATGTGGTTTTTCACCCTCACCGACGTCGTATATACTTTTTCGCCCTTTCCATACGATTTCACCACCTAAACTTAAATTCCTGGAATTATAAACTGTCTGCAGGAAAACTTTAGGCTGCGGTATTCCAGAGACACTATTTTTTGAAGCGGTCCTACCCTTAAAATAACTAAATACTAATTTTGTTGAAATTTTTTCACTCAAATAGGTATTTACAGCCCCTTCTATACCTTGTATCACGGTTCTTTCTCTATTTGCAAAGGTATATAGATCATCTCCTATCTTGATTCTCTCTATAAGAGAATCCAAATTGTATCTAAAAACGGTTATTACACCACTTCCTCTCTCCCACACAAACGAATAATTTCCCTCCAAAGAGAATAACTTCTCGTTATCCAAGTTGGGATTACTTACAATTACGCCACGAGCGGTTGATCCTGAAAAAAACTTCTCACTAGCCAAGGCAAATCTTGTGCCTTGCGCCACAACAAATGAGAAACGGTGATTATATCGAGAGAATGACGGTGCTATAAAAAACGACACACTATCCACTTCATCTGGAGGAAGAACCACCTTGTAAATATCGTATTTAACACCTGCAACAGCAGAAATATTCTCATTAGAATACTTGAGAATGAAAGTGGTAGCAAAAGGTCTACTAGCAATAGTGTACTCATTTAAAAGATTACCGTTAAAGAATTCCTTCCCTGAGAGCTCACGCAAAAGATAGTTTACGAGCAAGGAAATATCCCAATTAGAAAAGCTATAACTATAGTCCACAAATATGCCTGGATCTTTCACTCTAGCTAACGCCAAGGTGGTACTATCAGATTTTTTCTCAATCTCAAGAAGCGACTTATGCAAAAAAAATTTCCCACTTACACCATTTGCAAAAGCGAAACCCAGATTAGTTATTACGTGTCTATTGGTAGGATAGATTATTCTTCTTCCTTTTTCCACCCAATCAATACTACTTTTCTCGACATCGGTTGCTTTTTGAAAAAGAAAAAAAGTATCAAAGCTAGATTTTTCACTAAACGATTTCCTTCTAAGAAATACCGAATATCGGTTATACGCCTCAGGTATTTCTAGCCCGTTTGAAGCTCTACCTCTTTTTCTTTTGCTGCTAGAAATCATCAAAGAGTAATCGCTCTTTCCTATACCTGCAGCTATAGAGCTACTTTTAGAAGGCAAAGAAAGGGAGAATTCAACGAATCCTTTCTTTACAGTTTTAGGAACTAGGTTAACCACCCCTCCTACCGAATGCCAACCGTAAATAGCTGCTTTTGGACCTTTTACAACTTCAATATTTTCAACGAAAGCCTTATCAACAAAACTCAAATCAGGACCAGCTCTCCTAGTGGTAAATATCGGAACACCAGCAAAAAGTGTAAGGATTCTCCTACCTGAGACTCCCCTTATAGAAAAAGATTGTAACAAACCACCTTGACCGGAATAGTCGATACTTTTCTCCTTTACTAATGCATCCATAAGTTCATCAACTTCCAGAGATACAGTTTCTCCCTCCAACAGTGTAAAAGCTGGCAGACCAGAAGACGCAGTAACTTCAAGTTCAGAGATATAAAAATAGGGAAACCATTCCAAAATAATAAAAAACAGATATCCTACCATAACCAAAAAAGTATATTATTTACCCCCCATTAGTATATACA
>JALWYX010000061.1 GCA_027078415.1 Thermoanaerobaculia bacterium | reverse complement strand
AACTTCTAAAGCCTCCATAGAGATATCTACACCTACACACTTAGAACCCTCAAGCTCCAAAAGCAAAGTAATAGCTATATTACCTGAGCCTATTCCCAAATCTAAAAAAAATGGAGATTTTAAAGGCACCGATTTAACTAGATCTACAATAGTCTCAGTCTCACGTCTGGGAATCAAAGTGTTTTCATTTACGTAAAATTGTCGTCCGTAGAAATACGCTTTATTAATTATCAGTTCAACGGGCTTACCGAAAGACAATTCTTCCAAATTTCTTAATATAGAAAACCACTCTTTTTGGGGTAGTATAGTTTCCGGGAAGGCAAATATACTTTCCTTAGATAAACCTGACAAACAAGAAACTACTTCCAATATATCATTTATCTTCAATCCCAGTTTTGTCCCTATCTGGAGAAGGTTGGCTATTGAATAATCAGTTTGATGCGGCAAATTCGGCTAGTTTTTTAGCTCTATCGTCAGCTCTTAGTGGTTCTAGGAGAGGATCTAAATCTCCATCCAAAATTGACTGTAAAGAGTAAAGAGTTAAGCCGATACGGTGATCTGTAACTCTGCTCTGAGGAAAATTGTACGTTCTTACCTTTTCAGATCTATCTCCACTTTTCACCATTTCTCGGCGCTTCTTTGCTTCTTCGGCCTTCCTTTTTTTCAATTCCAATTCGTATAAACGAGCTCTTAGAATCTTCATTGCAGTAGCTCTATTTTTTATCTGACTTCTTTCATTCTGACATGAAACTACAATTCCTGTAGGTAAATGAGTAATTCGTACAGCAGATTCTGTTTTATTCACGTGTTGTCCTCCCGCTCCAGAAGCACGGAAAGTATCGATACGTAAATCCTTTTCATCTATCTTTACATCTATATCGTCCACTTCAGGTAAAACAGCAACAGTTACAGCTGAGGTGTGTATTCTACCTGATGATTCAGTTTGAGGGACACGCTGTACTCTATGGACGCCAGCTTCATATTTAAGGAAACTATACGCACCTTTTCCTTCTATAGCTACTACCGCTTCTTTTACTCCCCCTATATCGCTAGTAGAGAGCTCTAAGATCTTAGTACGCCATCCCTTTTTTTCAGCAAAACGTAAATACATCCGCAGCAGTTCCTGCGCAAACAGAGTAGCTTCATCTCCACCGGTACCAGCTCTTATTTCCAGAATAGCATTTTTATCATCTTCAGGATCTGGAGGAACCAGGAGTAACTGCAACCGTTCTTCCAATTCTCTCTTTTTTTTCTCTAGATTTCTTTTCTCTTCTATCGCTAATTGACGCAGCTCTTGATCATCGCTATCCAAAATCTCTTCCACCTCTCTCAACTCACACTCAGTCTTTTTCAACTCGTTGTACGCTTCAACAAGTTTTTCTAAGTGAGCCAAAGTTTTCCCTAGCTCTCTTGCTTTTTTAGGATCTTTATATATGGAAGGATCATTAGCTTTAGCTCTAAGAGAATCAAACTTCTCAGCCGCTTCATCCAACTTCTTAATAAGAAGTTTCCTTTCCATTCCAATTAATAGCTCTCCCTATCACTTATTCCCGTAACGCCGCATAAACCTTTCAACCATACCTGCAGTATCCACAAACTTCTGTTTTCCGGTAAAGAAGGGGTGGCAACTACTGCATATTTCCACTCTTAAATTCTGTTTTGTAGAATGTGTCATAAAGCTATTACCACAAGCGCATTTGACTTCGACCAGATAAAGCTTCGGATGAATACCTTTTTTCATCTCTACCTCCTAGAAAAATTATACATCTTATCCAGGGAATTCTATATTTAGCCTTTTTAAAATAGCATGAAAAGTAGACGGCTGCAATCCCAGCTTCTTTGCAGCTTTTCTTTGAACCCAATTGCACTCTGCTAAAGTTTTCAAAACTAGTCTCTTTTCAAATTCCCTAACGGCTTTCCTGAAATCCCCACAACTATCCAACCCATCTCTAAAAACGAAATCTTCGCGTTCCTTAATTATATAATCGGGAAGCAAATCGAGAGTTATTCTACTATCTGTACACAGTACAACTGCTCTTTCTATTACATTTTCAAGTTCACGTACATTCCCTGGCCAATCGTAATCCAACAAAACCGCCATAACTCGAGAAGATACACCAGTTACCTTCTTCTTGTTAGCTTTTGCAAACTTCTCAACAAAATACTCAACTAAAAGAGGTATATCCTCCTTCCTTTCCCGCAGCGGCGGGATCTTTATAGTTATAACGTTTAATCTATAGTAAAGATCAGACCGGAATTTTCCTTCCTCAATTCGCTTCTCAAGATCTACATTTGTAGCAGCTATAATCCTAACATCAACTTTTTTCACCTGATTACTACCTACAGGCATAAACTCCTTCTCTTGTATAACTCTAAGCAGCTTAGCTTGGACCGATAGATCTATATCCCCAATCTCATCAAAAAAAATAGATCCCCCATCTCCCTCTTCAAAAAGTCCCCTCCTGGATATCAAAGCACCTGTAAAAGCACCTTTTACGTGTCCAAAAAGAGTTGATTCCAGAAGTTCTCGAGGAACAGCTGTAGTGTTTATAACTATAAAGGGACGTTTAGATCTAGGCGAAAGTTCATGAAGAGCTTTTGCAACCAACTCTTTACCTGTACCAGATTCACCTAGTATCAGTACATTACTACTCGCAGGAGCGGCTTTCTCTAAAAGAAAAAAAACTTCTTGCATAGCCTTACTATTTCCAATGATATTACCCAACTTCTTATTAACCTGAACCTTGAGCCTCAAACGATTGACCTCTTTACTCAACGCTACTTTTTCAGCAGCTTGTTTTACTATATTAACTATCTCTCTGTTATCAAAGGGTTTAGAAACGTAATGATACGCTCCTTTCTTCAAAGCCTCTACAGCGCTTTCTACAGAAGAATAAGCAGTTATAACAATAATAGGAATACTAGGCGCCTTAGAAAGCATTTCAGGTAGCAACTCTAAACCGTTTATATCTGGAAGCATAAGATCAAGAAGCACTATATCCGCTTTGACCAATAAACTCAGAGCCTCTTTCCCATTGCAAGCTACAAAAGTGGTGAACCCTTCTCTCCTAAAAAGTTCCTCTAAGACTTCTGTTACTATAGGCTCGTCATCCACTATAAGCAACTTCAACTTTTCCTTCATTGCTTATCAGATGTAAGGTAATCTTGCACAGCAAAGTATATCTCCATTGTCTGAGATTCTATCCTACTTAACATCTTTAAAGCTTCAGAGTCACTCGTATCACTCTTTAACATTTGAATATAACTTCTTATACCAGTTAAAGCCGTATTAACTTTATGCAACAGTTTAACTTCATCCTTCTTATCAAATTGTACATCTTTTTCAGAAAGATTTTGAACGTAGATTATCTTACAAAAGGAGGATCTGTACAATTCTATTCCAGATATATCGTTGTAATCAATTTGCAAACCGTTAAAATACTTACTCAATTCTGCACTTAACCTTACTTCTCCATCGCAAAACTTCACCATTAAAGGAATGTGAGAATACTTAAGAAAACCATCAATTACTTCCTTTTCAAGAACTTTATCTAAAAGCGCAACAAAATTAGGCCAAATAGAAGAGATAATACGCAGATTCAAAAAATTGTAATAACAAGGTTCTATAACTATTCCCCATCTCTTGTAACTGATATCACAATTACAACTACCAGGTTCCAACCTTTTTATTACCGTTTTTTTCCCTATTATTTTGGAGAATTCGTCCTCTAGAAACTTTTTAAAATTCTCGAGAGAGCAGCTTCTTTCTGAAAAAATGGATGCTTTAGCATATACCAAATCAAAAGCGGACATCTTAGCTCTATAAGATTCTTTCACTAAAACCCCTAAAATTACAGAAACTAAAAATATATACCATAACGAATCGAAATAGAGAACAAATAACAATAATGAAGCTGAAATAAAAGATAGTATATGCCCCTTGATTATAAAATTTCTCAACGTGTATCTATAAGTATAGTTTGCAGGTAAAGTACTAAACCACACTACTGCGGGAAATAGACCGAAAGATAAAACAGAAAAGTTTACCAACTCTTGAGGTACGTATATATCTAAAATTAGTGGAAACAGATAAAAGGTCACATAAGGAACAAAGGAAAACCCCACAGCCAACAACAATTCTCCAGTCTGTTTCTTATAGTAGTATAAAAAAAGTGACAGCAAAAAAGAGACAATAAAAACCAAGCTATTCTCTAGAAAATCGCTTAAATGAAGGAGAAACAATTTATCAGAGAACAAAAAAACGGTATTTGTGAAAGTAAAAATCAATATTATCAAGGAAAAAAGCAATATCTTCAGCCAGGTAAAGTTTACCTTTGCATACCTTAGGATAATATCCACTGCTAAAAGAGATAACATAATCCTAAAAGACATATCACCAAAAAAGAGGAACTTATCCACAAAATCTGGGTACAAAGTGGGAACATAATCTATTAAAAGAACACCGGCAGCGGACAGTAAAAATAGATTAGCAATGAAAAAATCTCTCTCAAATCTATTTGTATAAAAAGATGCTACAACACTTGTTAATGATGTAAGAAAAAATAAAACACCTAATCCATAAACGAATTTTTGGACAGACAGTCTCTCTATCTTCAGATTTAATAATGTACCGTTTCTCAAAACTTTAAGAGGTTTTACAAACAAGTCAGCCTTATCTTTTATTAACAGAAGATCGCCTACTTTCAACTGCAAAGAAGGGTGTCTTTTAGATACAACCTTGTAACCGTCGTTATAACGTAAGGCAACAAAACCTAGGTATTTAACGCTCCTCTCACGAGAAAAATAAAACCCTACTACTATTACTAATCCCAGCAACAGGTATCCAAAAAACAAAACATGTTTGTACACTATCCACTTTGTGTAGCAACATCTATACCATTCTAGTACATTTTAAAAGTGTATCTACAACCAAAAATTTAACTTTTATCTTTTGTATAGAATAAATTCTAGAATTTCACTCCCAGAGAGCTAATAAACCTTATATCTTCTTTTAATGTTCCTCCTATTTTATGAGCAAATTGTTCCATTCCTATTCGCATGTCTAGAGTTTCTTTGAATACATATCCCACACTAACAGAGGATAGTTGATATTTTTGGCCTAAGTATGAGGAAATCTTATGAGATATATCTAGTAGAGTATTCCAAGGAAAAAAGAACAATTTTACTTTCGAGAGTAGAAGATCGATCTCATCTCCCCCTTGAATAGCATTAGCATAAATTGTTATTCCTATAGGACTAAAGCCGAGCAACTTATATCTAGTCTCTATTTGTCTAACAACTGTTTGGGAATCCAGCAAAATATAGCTAACAAAGGGAAGGAACTCAATAAATTTAGACTCCGCAAATTTTTTAACCGCAACTCCCATATCTACAATTTCGCGATCACCTAGATACTGAGCAATAAAAGAGAGACATTCACCATACAACCCCTTGCAACTAACCGAAAGATTCATCTCAGAGATAGGTAGATAACTCAAGCTTTCCTCATTATAAGTGACAGGTACTATCTCTGCTCCCAATCTCCACTTACCAGCCAAAAAATAGAACTTAGTATAGTTAGCAACTATATATTTGTCTTGCAAGCTCTTTGTATAAACAGTACTATTAAAATCCACTTCACCTAAGGGTTTGCTAAAATTTTTGTAAAACTCTATCGATCTTAAGTCTTGATAATCTTTCAAGCTCACTCCTATATCTGAAAGGAACGAATCACTATTAGAAATCCATTCTATAGCAACCTTACGCTCGGAAGATAACACAAGGTTATTTGTCTCCTTAAAAGACGCCTTTACAGAAGTATCGTTGCTCATCCTCCAGCGCAGATATACACCACTGGATCTATAGGCATTTGTTACATTTCCGTTCTTAGATATAGGCTTATAGATACTGGCCTCTAGGTGCAGATCGCCCATCTGAGAAGTGGACTTTATTCCTACTGACATATCGGTATAAGAAACAGTCTTTTGTTTACCGTAACTTACAAATGCGGTAATAAATCCAAAAGAGTCATCTTTTTTAGCAGGTAGAGAGATCAAAGGAGAGTTTATCTCTCTTAAAATACCGTCACCTACTAATGCCCTACGCCCCCAATAACCATCCCTTTTTTCATCTAAAAGGTAAACTTCTACATAGATTTTTTTGCCACTAAATTTTAGAGGTAACTCAGTAATTGCCGTTTTTGCCTTTTTTACAACAATTCTATGGGGAACAAACAAAACCTCCGCCTCAAAAAAACCTCCCTTACCAGTTACAGTTTCAACCTTAGAGTTTCCTACACCTAATATCTCAATAATAATATTTCCACTGGGTATATCATTTATAAAAACTTTACCTTCTACTTCGTAGAAAAATAAAGTCAACCACAGCCCAATAAGTCCAGCAAATACCATCCATCTAAAGTTTAATCCTCTTTCTGCTTTTTTGCAATCGTTGCAACGAATAAGGTTTTGGAGTATTTACCAAGCAACTTACCGCATTCCTCAAGTGACGAATTGGAAACAGCTATATCATCTACCAAAAGAATAGATTTTCCCGACACTTCACTGTAAACTCTTTTATTATCACTAAGAGTAAACCATCTCGTGTTTACCCTAGCTTGTAAGGAAACGTTCTTCTTTTGGGAAAATATTCTTCTCTTCAAAAGCGGAATAGCTGGAATCTTTAAACGTTTAGCTATACGGGAAGCGATCTTTTTTGCAGGGGAGTAACCGTTTCTCAGCCATGTAAAAGGGGACGAAGGAACAAAAGTAACTACATCTATATCCAATAGAGAAAGCTGCTCTAAAAGCTGCTCAGTTAAACAATTAAGCAATCCTAAATTTCCGTATTGTTTAAATTGATTAACGACAGGTTTAAAGTGATCGTTATATTTATAAATCCAGCAAAACCTAAGCCATGGAGGTGGATAAACTGTACACTTAAAGCATCTATCAACACTCTCGCCACACAAGCTACACGTTTTGCTGTCCGGCAACACTTTCATTAAACAAGTTTTACAAATTATTGTCTCACTACGAAGTTCACCAGAGCAGATCCAACACAAGTGAGTAAATATTTGCATCATTTAAAATAAACGTAAATAAGGTTACCAATAAGTATTCTTAATACGCCAATAGATTATGAAAACGAAAAATTAAGAAAAAGGAGGTTTCAAAATGACGCTCTTTATCGGTGCAATAGTAGGTGTTGTAACTAAAGTGCTTCCCGCTATAGTTAGTGGCAAGGGAATATTAAGCGCCTTTATCAACTTAGGTAAAACGTTCCTAGGACCTATTTCTTCCTTACTAGGAGGTCCTGCAGGTTTGATCGCCAGAGGAATAGGAGGTCTTCTAGGTAATGTTTTAGGAAAAATTTTCCCGTTTCCTAAGAATCTCCCATTTGGGCTAGGAGACCTGGGAGGTATACTACGCAACGTATTCGATATCTTTAAAAAGATATCTTCAGGTAACTTTGGTGGCTTACTTAAAAAAGCCTTAGACATTATAGGAACACTTATAAAGAAAGCAGTGGGTGATAAAGGAGGCCTCGGCAAAGGATGCCACGTATTTGATCTCATTAAAAAGCTTTTCCCAGGAATTGAAAAAGGTGTAACTACTCCAGGTACAACTAAACCCCAAGGCGGTGGTGATAAGGCTCTGTTAGACGCTGCCTCTAAAGCGTACGATCAGATGAACAGCATAGAAAAGCAGATCCAAAATCTGGATCCAAACGATCCTAACTACCAGAAAAAACTTATGCAACTACAATTCAAAATGCAAAAGATTATGCAAATGATACAAATGATAACCCAACTGCTCAGAATGAAACACGATATGTCTATGCAAATAATAAGAAATATAAGATATTAATAGATAACAGAAAATCTCTTTTGGTTTAAGGAAGGGAGGCGTAGGCCTCCCTTCCTTAATTAAATTATCTGTTATTCCCGTATTAACCAAGAGTGTAAAAAAGCAGATAAGAAATACTCTCTAATCCACAAAGTACAAATATACGCGGTATAACTAAAAAAAAGCCGCTTCTCCTCCTAAAACAGATTGTATTTACAATGCACAAGAAGGATTGGAATAAATAGACTAAGCATTTAGCTATCTACTCCCTTAACAAAGGTGTTATAGAAACTTTAGACAAGCGTAAAGCGTTTAGTATAACGGATATAGAACTTAAACTCATAGCAGATGCTGCTATAACTGGAGAAAGCATTATTCCCCATACAGGATAGAGTAAACCAGCTGCTACAGGAATTGCAAAAATATTATATATAAAGGCCAAAAATAAATTCTCTTTCATATTCCTCAGTGTCCTCTCAGCCAATATACGTAAAGCAAGGAGAGATTCTATACCTTTACGTAAAAGTACTACATCCGCTACTTCAAGACTAATATCTGCTCCGCTTCCTACTGCTATTCCCAAATAGGCAGTTTTTAATGCGGGAGCATCGTTTACACCATCACCCACCATCGCAACGTTATTTCCTTCTCTCTGCAACTTTTCTACAAAAGCGCTTTTTTGATCAGGTAGAAGTTCTGCAACGACATTCTCTATTCCAACTTGCCCCGCTACACGCAAAGCAGTTTCTTTTCTATCTCCTGTTAACATATACAGTTTAACGTTTTTCTTTTTAAAAAAATCTACTATCTTCTTAGCATTCTTACGAACAGGATCATCTATTATAAAATACCCGATCAACCTATCATTTAAAGCCACAAATATAAGTGTACGAGAATCTTGCAAATAACTTTTTGGAATCTTAATTCCTCTCTCTTCAAGCAATTTGGTATTCCCTACAACAACTTCTTTACCATCAACCTTTCCCACTATACCTTTACCAACTAAATACTTAAAATCTTTAGGAGTAGAGAATGACAAGCTGCTATTGCTATATTCTACTATCGCTCTAGACAACGGATGTTCACTAACTTTAGAGAGAGAAGCTGCATAATACAACAACTCTGTTTTATCTGCACCGTTTGCTACAACCTCCACAACAGTAGGCTTACCTTCAGTTAACGTTCCGGTTTTATCCAAGGCAAGAGAATCAAAACTAGCCGATTTTTCTAACTCTACAGCGTCTTTTATAAGTATCCCTTCTTTAGCAGCTTTACCTATAGCAACTATAACAGATACAGGAGTAGCTATACCCAAGGCACACGGACAAGATACAATAAGAACGCTTATTGCAGCAATTAAAGCTTTTACAAACTCACCAGTTAATACTATCCATAATATAAATGAGGCAAGTGCTACTAGAACAACAAACGGTATAAAAATTTGAGCTACTCGATCTGCTATACGTTGTATTGTAGGTTTAGATAAGCTAGCACTTTTAATAAGTTCTACAACTTTTGCAAAGTATGTATTATTACTTACACGTTCAGCCTTTACAAAAAGTATTCCTTCACCATTCATACTTCCTGCAAAAACTTTGCTACCTTCTTTCTTTTCCACCGGCATAGGTTCTCCAGTTAACGTAGATTCATCCACATTAGAAATGCCTTCTACAACTACACCGTCTACGGGAATTCTCTCACCCGGTTTAACAAGAACTTTCTCTCCAACAGCTACTTCTTCGGGACTTACTTCCACCTCTTCACCATTACGCAACACGGTAGCTTTTTTAGGAACAAGAGAGATTATAGAATTGATAGCGGCAGTAGTTCGCACTCTGCAACTCTCTTCTATTATCTGTCCAACTGTTACAAGCAAAAGAATAAACACCACAGTGTCAAAATAAAGAGGTTGTTTCGCTTCGAACAGAGAGTTAGCTATTATGGCTACCACACTGAAAAGATAAGCAGCTACAACACCTAAAGATATAAGTGTGAACATGTTTAGATTCCACCCTTTTAGATCAAAAAAACCTTTACGTAAAAATGGTCTACCACCAAATACAAACGCAATAGTAGCTAAAAGAGCTTCTATGTATTGCATGTAAAAAGGAGAAAAACCTGCAAGTTTAGCAAGCATTATTCCTACAAAAACTAACGATATAGGAGCAAGTAGATATAAAATTTGTTTATATACGCTGGTTTTCTCTACCCTGTCTTTTCCGGAAGATAAGTCCACTTCACACAAATTGCACCCTTCTTCCATAGGTGATTTATCAACTTCTAAGTGTGTATGACAGCTAAGAACCGTTTGGTGTTCCGTAGTAAAAACGGCATCAGATAGATCACAGCACGAATGAGAACCGGAAGATTTATCTTCAGACCTATCTAAATAGTATGACGGGTTTGCTGCAAATTTATCTCTACACTTTTCTGAACAAAAATAGTATTTTTCTCCTCTGAAAGAGTAACTGTATTTCTCAGAGTTAACTTGCATTCCACAAACAACATCTTTACTTAGCATAGTTTTCCTCCACAGTGATTTCTTTCACATCAAACTGCCGTCAAACTCGAGTTTTTCAAGAAGATACGAAGGTTGTACAAAGCATATTTCTTCTTTATAAAATAAATCTATATTTTCTTTTAAAACTGCGTAAGTATTCTCAAACGGGTGCCCTATAACAACCACATATCCTTTCTCTTTTATTTTATTCATTGCAGCTACAAGCTGTTTTCTAATAAAGCTTCGGGTTGGTTCTACATCCAAAAAAACATCCCTTTTAAGCGATGGTATCTTTAGTTCTAAAGCAACTTTGTAAGCTTTGCTATCTTTATATGTATAAGAATCTATAAAATACAATCCTCTTTGTTTAATCTCCTCCAAAACGACCTCTATCAAATCACTGTGGGAGGTAAACTTAGAACCCATGTGATTATTGACACCTTTAGCAAACTCAAATTTATCAAGCCATTTCCTTACAATCTCTCGTATAGTTATTTTATCCATCGTAACTTTTAAAGATTCTGTACCGGGATTCTGTGTACCTATAGGCTCCATAGGAAGATGAATCATTAATTCATAACCACTATTAGCTATAAAATAAGCTATTTCTCGCGAATTGGTTGCATTAGGGAGAACAGAGAAAGTCAACGGTAGAGAAAGAGAAAGAAATTTATTAACTATATTTAAGTCGTCACCTATATCATCTATAACCAATACT
The DNA here is from genome assembly GCA_027078415.1 of Thermoanaerobaculia bacterium. Taxonomy (GTDB): domain Bacteria; phylum Acidobacteriota; class Thermoanaerobaculia; order JALWYX01; family JALWYX01; genus JALWYX01. The sequence goes on along the minus strand of JALWYX010000061.1, from coordinate 1,002 downwards.
ACAAAACCGCCTTCACACAACTCAGTATTACTGGATTTCTGTGAATATAATAAAGAATTTTTAGTCTTTTGTGGATAATAAGTAGTTATTGGTTTAGGGATAAAAGCGTAATATAGAACTAAAGATAGCAACACTCCTAATCCAGCAGCAACAGAAAACGCTAAAATTATTCCTGCAAAATCAACCTTGTAAACTTTTTTCTTTCTCAATTTTTAGCAACTGAAAGAGCTCGCTCTAACAAAAGCTCAGAGAAAGACAGTTCTTCTTCTCCTACTTTACGAGACTCAAAAGTGATCTCTTGGCTTGGTTCGATTGGTTGATCCAACGGCTTTTTTCCATCTACAGATATGAATGACGCAGTTAGTAAAACAGTCCCCTGTGTTTCAATGGGAACTCTTTTAAAATAACCAACGTGTCCAAAGGTTTTTGTACCTACTAATTCGTACCCGTATTCTTTTAAAAGAACCGCTATCAACTCAGCAGCTCCTACTGTGGATCTATCAACCAACACTACTACCTTACCAATTTTTAGAGGTACCAAGTTTTCTTCTAAAGTAAATACTATATTACCTTTTTGCAAACCAAACACTTTAACTTTACCAATAAAAAACGACGCTATTTGCAACCCAATTTTTATATCACCGTAACCTGCATTGCGAAGGTCCAATACTATAGGAGTATCTGTATCCAACTTACTAAAAGCTTCTTTTATAGAAGAAAAAGCTTTGTTACTAATTTCAAAGATATTTACCACATTAACTCCGTCTCTCAACAATACTTGGAGATATTCAATTTCTGTGGTCCGAGTGTAAGAAAGAATATACTCTTTGGGTTCTCCACTATGTAAAACTGTTAAAACAACTTTCTGTTCGTTAGCGAGCAGCTGCTCTATTAGAGAAAATAGTTCCCAAGGATGGAGATATTTAGTGCTTTCACCGTTTACTTTAATAATAGGATCCCACAATTCCATACCCGCTTTATCTGCTGGAGATCCTTTTCTAA
>JALWYX010000060.1:33660-40719 GCA_027078415.1 Thermoanaerobaculia bacterium | reverse complement strand
GCCTGTCACAGCCTCTATCAACTGTTTTTCAGAACCCTGGGGATATCTTACTTTGAGGGGCACCACTGATATATCGAATCCATTTGCCTTTTCTTTTACCGCCCTTGTCATCTCTTCTATGGCATCGGGCTTGTTTAGCTCAATCCCCACAAAGCCCCTTTTGATCCCCAATATACTCAAAATTATCTTTATGCCCTCCACTATCTCATCAGGATGTTCCACCATTAACCTGTGATCCACTGTGAGATAGGGTTCGCACTCTGCACCATTTATTATAAGGGCATCCACTTTAGCTTCAGGGGGAGGTGAGAGCTTTACATGGGTGGGGAATCCTGCTCCCCCCATTCCAACTATTCCTGCATCCTTTACCCTTTTTAGAAGTTCTTCACCTATCTCATCGTATTGTCCTGGTAGATCAAAAAGTGTATCTAGCTTTTCACCTAGATAGTCATTGAAACGAGATACTATAATTTTTCCTATATATTCTTCTATATCGTCTGTAGAGTATCGATGTAATGTTCCTACCAAAGTGTTGATAAAAAGAACAGGTTGTACCACTTGAATGTCAAACATTCCAAAAGCCCTAAGACGTACCAAGCCTAACTCTTTGTCTTTAAAAGCGACTGGATCTCTTGTCCCCCATTTTAAGTTAGTAAATATCTTCAAGTTGACAAAGTACACTTCGGCTCTTAGAGGAGATGTAGTGCCCCACGGAATCGAGAGTACTTTTGTTAGAATGGGAAGATTGGCTGTAACCAATGTGTGCCTTCCTGGAGGAAAAGCGTCGTAGGCTCTTCCTTGATAAAACAGAACAGCCGCTTGGTTATCTCTTACTATCAGTTGAGCTCCTAATTTTATTTCTCCTGAACCTTTATGGGGAATACGTGCAACTATTTCTTTACCTGTAGGATCAAACCATTCTATAACTTCAAGAAATACAACACTTTCTCTCACATTTACATTTTATAATATTACGTTTTAATTTGCCTCAGTCCTATTGGGTAGATATAGCAGATATTTACAAGACTATTAAAAAAACACCTATTGTCATAAGTGATAACGCTAATACTCTACTTTTAGGTATTTCGTAAGAGAAGAACATTTTGTCTGCGAGAGCTGTGAGTAAGTTACCTATACCTCTTTTTGCTCCTTCTACTATACCCAGTATAAGTTCTTTCATAGCGAGAAATTGAAAAGCTAGTGCTGCTGCTATTAAAATAGAGCCTGCTGTAAGTAGAGAGAGTGTGTGTAGCGATTTTATTTTCTGCCAATCTTTTTGTATACCTAGACTTGTACCCAAACTCATTCCCAGTGAAACTACTGCTCCGTGCCAGTAGACAGATGAGTATCCGAGAGCTATTTTATCTACCGGCATAGTCAAAGACCAAGATAAAACTACTATTACCATAGGAACAGTGCCTGGAGATTTAATTAGAGATTTGAACCACGAGATTGGATTTATAGATTCATCCATTCCCAAAAGTAGTGTTCCAGTAGTGATTGCAACTATACCTAGTATATCTACTAATGAGGGAGTTTCTCCTAGCCATATATAGGATATAGATGTTACTATCAACGGTGTTAAAGATAGGAGAGGAATAGTCATTGATAAAGGAGCTTTTTTAACGGCTACAACTATAGCTATGCTAGCTATTATGTTAAGAACAATAGAGGTTGCAGCAGCGCTCCAGTAGGATAAATTTGTTGGTATTATGGAATTTTCTAACAATGCTAAAGATAGAAGAAGAATTCCTGGTCCTAGACTCCAGAAAAAGACCAAGGTAAGAGGAGAAATGCGAGTGGAGAGTATTTTTCGTAATATATCTACACCGAACCACCCAACTATAGATAAAAAAAGAAATATGTGGCTCTGGGACATTATCTATTTACCTACTTACTTTTGCATTATATACGTTTACTTTGCAATTTTTTTATAACATCTTCTGGTCCTATAACAAACAGAGAGTCTGTAGCTAACAATTTTCTGTCTGGGTTAGGCATCAGTTCTTGTCCATTACGTTTTATAAGAATTACTTCTATTCCGTAATTTTGTCGCGCGTTTATATCGCGAAGCGTTTTTCCTATCCATTCTTCTGGTATATCTATTTCCTTGAGAAACAGATTTGCAGCTAATTTGGTAGCTTCTTTGGATTTTAGATAGGTTCTTTTTCTTTGCAGTATCGTATTGGCTATTTCAAGTTTTGCCAATTCTTTTGTATAAATGTCTATTATTTTTTCTTGAGTTACTATTCCTAAAACTTTACCATTTTTTAAAACAGGAATTAAATCTAGCCCGTGGCTTGTCATTAATCTAAGAGCTTGGTTAAGTGAATCGTTGATTTTTACTCCTATAGGTTGTATTGCTATATCTTCCGCTATAACCAATCCTGAATGGATCTCTGCGAGTTCTGTAGCAGATCCTATATCTTGAAATCTTACTATTCCTTTAAGTATGCCTTTCTCAATAACAGGGAAAGTTTTGTATTTACTCGTTAGAAAGAGATTTATAATTTCTGGAATTGAGGCTGACGGTGATAGGAAGGGAAACTCTTTATTTACTATTTTGGCTATTTTAATACTGTTTAGTATTCCCTCTTCTCTGCCTTCTTTTAGTTTTATTCCCATCCATTTTAGTTTTTGTGTGTATATAGATTCTTCTTTTATTATTTGTGCAGTGGCAGTTGCTATTATTGTGGATATCATGAGGGGTAATATGACGTTGTAATCTTGCGTAAGCTCAAAAATGATAATTATTGCAGTTATAGGAGCGTGTGTAGCTGCTCCTACTAAAGCTGCCATTCCCACCATAGCATATGCTCCACTGGGAGCTATAGTGGTAGGTATATATATTTTAGATATTTCTCCAACTGCACCTCCTATACATGCACCTATAAATAGTGAAGGAGCAAAAACTCCTCCTGATCCTCCTGAACCTAAAGTCAGAGAAGTTGCGATAATTTTAAGTACTGCTAGAATTAGAAGCATTTTTATTGCTACTCTACCTTCGAGAACTGCTTGAATAGTGGGGTAACCACCGCTTAAAATATCGCTTGAGATTGTATATGCTAACAAACCTGTTAATAATCCTCCTAACGCGGGTTTTAGTAGAAAAGGGATTTTTAGTTCTTCCCACTTTTTCTCGCTTAGATAAAGAATTTCTATAAATAAGGTAGCGACAAAACCGCTTATTAATCCTAGGGTTATGTAGGGTACAAACTCTATTGGGTGTTCAAATTTGTAAGTAGGAATGGTAAAAGGTTCTATCGAGGGTCCTATTAAGGAGGACAAAGTGGTTGCAGTTACAGATGCCATTACAATAGGAGAAAACGTTGCAACTCCAAAATCTCCTAGAATTACTTCCATAGCAAAAAGGGCTCCCCCCATAGGTGCGTTGAAGGCTGCTGCTATTCCACCTGCTGCTCCGCAAGCTATTAACGTTTTTATATGTTTTGTAGGTAATCTTAAAAGGTATCCTGTTCCTGAACCTATAGCAGCTCCTATTTGAACCATAGGCCCTTCACGACCTGCGCTGCCTCCGCTTCCTATGGTAACAGATGAAGCTAACGCTTTGATAAGTGCTATCCTAGGTTTTATCCTACCTTCTCTTAGCAGTACCGAGATCATTACTTCAGGCACCCCGTGTCCTTTGGCTTCCTTAGCAAAAAAGTGTATAAGAGGTGCTACTACTATACCGCCTAAAGCTGGGGCTAGAATGGTTCTTATCGATATGGTTTCTATACCGTGGGGAAAGGAGTAATTTTTTATTACCTTTATTAAGAATATAAGTAACTCCGATGCTAATGCAGCACCTATCCCAACTATTATAGATAAAATTATTAAGTGTAGGTGTCCTCCTTCACGTATCCTTTTCCTCAGAAGTCTGAGAAAAGCTTTGATTCTTCTAATGATCAAATTATACAGATATTGCTATTTTGGGGTTGTTTTTTTCGTCGAAATTTACTACAACAGGTTTAAATTTAGTTGTTTCTTCTTTAGGTATCCATACGTAACTGCAAATTATTATCAGATCCCCCGGTTGTACTTTTCTTGCTGCTGCACCGTTTAAAACTACTTCTTTACTACCTTTTGGTGCCTTTATTACGTAAGTTGAGAAACGTTCTCCATTGTTTATGTTATAAATATCTACTTTTTCGTAGGGTATCAAATTGGCTATTTTAAGAAACTCCTCATCCAATGCTATAGAACCTTCATAATCTATATTTGCACCTGTTACTTTTATTCTATGTAACTTAGATTTAAGGACGTTAAGAAACATCTTTAACCTCCTATTCTCAAGGCGTCTATTAATCTTGTACTACCTATTTTTGCAGCTATTACGGCAAAACAAGAATATGTGCTATCGTAAATATTTCCGTGTAAAGGTTTAAACGTTATAGGATCTACTATCTCTATATATTCGATTGCTAGGTAACTATACTCCGCAGCTTTAAGCCATGCTTGGGCTCTAGCTTTTTCGAAGTTTTTTTCCGCTTCCAAGGTTTTAGCGGTAGTTTTTAGAATTTCATAAAGTGCACAAGCTTTTTGTTTCTCCTGTTCAGATAGATAGGAATTTCGTGAGGAGAGAGCTAGGCCGTTATTTTCGCGTACCACAGGATGAGGTATTATCTCAATATCTAGAAAAAGATCTTTTACTATTCTGTTTACTACTGCCAATTGTTGGGCATCTTTTTCTCCAAATATGGCTATATCTGGCTTTACAATCATAAACAGCTTTGTTACTACCGTTGCTACACCTTTGAAATGGTGTGGTCTAAAAAACGCTTCTAGTCCTTTAGCTGGGTAATCTTCCACATCTACCCATGTAGCATTGCCGTAAGGGTAGATCTCATTTTCTGTAGGGACAAATACTAGGTCTACCGAATGTGCTTTGAGTTTTTCAAGATCTTTCTCTAAAGTGCGTGGATAGCTTGCGAAATCTTCGTGCGGTGCAAATTGGGTAGGGTTTACAAAAATAGATACCACTGTTTTATCTGCGACTTCTCTAGCTTTTTTAACAAGTGCCAAATGGCCCTCGTGCAAGGCTCCCATTGTAGGAACAAATGCTACTTTATGCCCTTGAGCTCGCCAACTCTGCGTTATAGCTTTTACCTTTTGTACTTTTTCTTCTATCTCCATTATTCAGGGAATACTCCTGCTTTTACTTCTTTGGAAAAGTTTTTTATTGCTTCTATCGCTACTTTCCGTAAATTAGTGTACTTTTTTACAAATTTTGGAGCCCATTCAAAACATCCTAAAATATCATGGAACACCAATACTTGTCCGTCACAGTATTTCCCAGCTCCTATCCCTATTGTAGGAATATTTAGCTCTTGTGTTATATCTTTTGCTAGATCTTCTGGTACGCATTCAAGAACTAGGGAGAACGCTCCAGCTTCTTCTATTTTTTTTGCGCTTTTGTATATGTACTCTTTCTCTTGTTCACTTTTACCCTGAACTTTGTATCCTCCCAGTTTATGTATAGACTGTGGTGTCAATCCTAAATGTCCCATAACCGGAATTTCTATGTCGATCAAAGATTTAATCAAATCTACCCTAGCTCCTTCTACTTTTACAGCTTGTGCTCCTGTTTCTTTTATTATTTTTATACAGTTTTTACAGCTTTCTTCTATAGAAAGATGGAACGAACCGTAAGGCATATCTGCTACTATCAGAGCGTTTTTGACTCCTCTACTTACCGCTTTGGTGTGGTATATTATTTCTTCAAGAGTAACGGGGAGAGTATTTTTGTACCCAGAAAACACCATGCCTACAGAGTCTCCTACTAGTACTATATCTACTTCTGCTGAGTCTACTACTTGTGCACTCCAAAAGTCGTAAGCTGTAACCATAACTATTTTTTCACCTTTTAACTTTTTCTCCACTACCAAAGGTACTGTTACTTTTTTGTTATCCATTTTGGGTTTTTAAAATCCTTCCACTGTCCAGGTCCTCCTTAAGGATGGATCCCGGCTACAACATATATTATATTGCAAGTATACTGCAAAAGCTGCTCCGTGTTATGAATATATGTTTATGTATGAAAAACCGCTCTTTAGAGAATGTAAATTATTATACTTACTGTTACAACCCATAGAAACCCGTTTAGGATAAAAGGGGCATCGTAGAGCATAAATTCAGTAGGACTCTCTGGTGTTCCTAAGTTTTTATAGGTTAGCTGTAAGAATCTAAATACACCAAATATAACAAATATAGAGGTGTATACGAATTTTTCATATTTTGCACCCAGGTCTGAAAATATACAGTATAAGCTGTAGGATATAAGAACCGCGGAAGCGGAAATTGCTATAAATATATCAGTTATTTCATATGTAACCATTTCAGTCTTATTTTTCCATGCTAGGTCGCTTCTTCTTTTTGCTAAGACTAATAGTAGAGCAAGGTAGAAAGTTGTAGTAAATAACCACGGAGATATGGAAACCTCGATCGCTACAGCACCTGCTTCTACTCTTAATAGGAAGCCTGTTGCTACGATTAGTACGTCTAAAATTGCTATTCTTTTGAGAAATAAAGAATATCCTATATTAAGGAGAAAATATAGCATTACTATTACACTAAGTACTCGTGATATTTTATATGACGAAACTATAGATATAGCTACTAAAAAAGTAATAATAATATAAGCGATAGGTATCGGTACTTCTCCAGATGCTATGGGGCGTTTCCTCTTTACAGGATGTTTTTTGTCTTCTTCTATGTCCAGTATATCGTTGATGATATATACAGCTGAGGAGATTAAACAGAATATGGCAAAAGTAGCTAGAGCACCTTTTAGCGATTGTGGTTCTTGAATCTTTCCAGCGAATAGAACAGGTGCTATTACGAATACGTTTTTGCTCCACTGATGTACCCTGAATAGCCGTAACAGTACCTTTATTCTTTCCATTTTTTCTTACCAACGGTGTGTTTTTCGATCGTTGATTGTACAGTTTGAAGTGCTATGTTTTCCACTTTTATAACTTTGTTTTTGCTTCTTTTTCCTTTTACTAATGTAACCTTTCTACGAAATATTTTTTTTTTTTTTTTAATTAATGTTTTATT
>JALWYX010000060.1:27500-33650 GCA_027078415.1 Thermoanaerobaculia bacterium | reverse complement strand
TACTACTATTTGCGATGTAGTGATTTCTGTTATACGATCTGAAGAAGAAGATGCTTTTACTTTGATAGATATGAAAACGTCATCTCCAGATTGTATGAACGGTTTGTTCATAGTAATAATCATACAAGAGGATAGGTAGAATGGATAAACTAGAAAAACCTGGTATAGATCTCTCTTTGGTAACGGAGCTTTTCTTAAATAGTTTATCTCCGCGTCTTCTGCGTAAGTATTCTACTCGTATAAAAAATGTTGTTCCTTCGTTTGTAGAGTTTGCTCATACTAGAAAAATCTGGGAAAACAAAGTAAGGGGAAGGTTTGTTGAATTTTTAGATGCTGTAGATACCCAAGTTGTTGCTATAGATATTATAACTACAGATAAACCTTTTATTTTGGAATCTATATTGGAAGTATTCAGTTATAAGGGATTAGAGGTAAAACTGCTTGTTCATCCTATAGTTACCGTTTTGAGAGATGAAAAGGGCAATATAGTAGATTTAGGAAAAGGTATTCCTGAGGCGTGGATACATGTAGAGGTAGTATTCGATGAACGTAACTCTTTAGCGTTGCTAGAACTAGTTGAAGAGATAAAGGATCTTCTATTTGAGGTAGAATTGGTAGTTTCAGATTGGAAACCTATGACCAAAGTTACCTGTGAAGTTGCAAATAAACTACAAGAGAGAGATTACCAAGAGGAGAGTTATTTTCTTAATTGGTTGGTAGATAACCATTTTACTTTTCTAGGTATAGCCAAATATAAAGAGGATAGAGATGGTAACCTGGTTGCTTTGGATTCTCCAGTACTAGGTGTTTGTAAAAAAGAAGAGTATTTAAACGTAGATCTTACTAAGTTTGGTACCGGTATTGTGACAGTAGCTAAATCTTCTAAAAAATCTAGGGTTCATCGCCCTGTACATATGGATACCATCTTAGTTAACGTTGATAAAGGTATATATTTACGTATTTTGGGTTTATTTACTTCCCAAGTATACTCTACCTCTGTGTTCTCTATTCCTTTGTTGCGTAAAAAAGCGAAAGCTGTGATAGAACGTAGCGGGTTTAAAAGTTCTACTCACGATTACAAAACACTACTTCATATATTAGAAACACTACCACGCGATGAATTGTTTCAACTCGATCAAGATGATCTTTACATTTTGGCTACTTCTGTATTGGATGTTAGGGTTTATAGAAAACCGGCTCTTTTTGTCAGGCAAGATAAAGTAGGTAAGTACTTAAGTGCTCTGGTATTTATACCAAGAGATAAATATTCTGCAAGGTTGCGGGCCAGTATAGGTAAATTACTTGAGAAGGAGTTTGGCGGAGAGGTGAGAGCGTTTTATCTAAGAGTTGAGGATTCCCCATTAGCACAAATTCATTACATACTTAAGTTAAAAAAAGTTCTTCCTGTAGATGAGGAAGATGTTAGGAGAGTTACTAATTTAATAGTTGAGCAAGCACGTACTTGGGAAGAGAGATTGACTTCTCTTATAAAAAAAGAGTTGCCTAAAAGTTACAAGCATTACGTTGATAGATTAAACAAGATTTTTCCGTTAGCGTATCAGGAGCACTATTCAGTAGATGTAGCTATCTATGATCTTCTAGTAATAGATGAAATGTTTTGCAAGAATTTAGACCTTTCAGCTCGGTTTATAGTTGGTGACACCACTTTGTCTAACACTTTCAATTTGAAGATCTATTCTAGAGAGAGAATAGTACTCTCTGAAATAATGCCTATTTTGGAGAGAATGGGGCTTATTGTTAAAAATGAGGATAGTTTTGTTATCGATTTAGAAGAGAGTAAAGTTGTGTATATACACGATTTTTTAGTTGAACTAGCATTTAAGCCTTATAAAGGTTTAAAGCAGTTAGAGAAGGTGTTTGAAGATGCTATTAGAGAGATACGTAAAGGTACTCTTGAGATAGGAACTCTAAATAGACTTATTTTAGCGTGTGGTTTTGACTGGTGGGAAGTGACCCTGTTCCGTTGTTTTAGTAGATACTTGAAACAAAGTAGGTTTGCTTTTAGCCAGAGATATATGGCAAATATTCTCTCGCAGTATCCTGAAAGTACTGTAAAACTAAAAGAACTTTTCTATTTACTTTTTGATCCGATAGAAAGAGAAGGAGTAAGATCTAAAGCTGCTCTAGTGCTATCCGAATTGAGATCTCTACTTAAAAAAATAACATCGGCTGATGCTGAAAGAGTTTTGAGACAGTTTATGCATCTTATAAGGGCTACCGTTAGAACGAACTTCTTTCTACCTCAAGCTAGGGATAAAAAGTATGTGGTTATAAAGTTGCGCTCTAAGCGGTTGGCCAATATTCTTCCGTCGCCTATACCGGAGTATGAATTTTTTGTTTATTCACCAGATTTTGAAGGTGTACATATGAGAGCAGGGAAGGTAGCACGCGGAGGAATAAGATGGTCGGATAGGGTGGAAGATTATAGGACTGAAATATTGGGACTATTTAAAGCTCAGGTTGTAAAAAACGCTTTAATTGTACCAGTAGGTGCAAAAGGAGGGTTTATAGTTAAGGGAAGCTGTAAGGGTGAGAATATTTTGGATAAAGGTAAACGTTGCTATCAACTTTTCATAGAGGGGATGTTATCGGTTACCGATAATATAGTAGGAAGTAAAATTGTTCCTCCTGAGGGAGTAGTTAGGAGAGATGGTGACGATTTCTACTTAGTAGTCGCTGCAGATAAAGGTACAGCTAAGTTCTCAGACTTTGCGAATGAAGTAGCTTCAAGACTTAATTTTTGGTTAGGAGATGCTTTTGCTTCAGGTGGTTCTGCTGGCTACGATCATAAAAAGATGGGTATTACTGCTAAGAGTGCTTGGGAAGCGGTTAAAAGGCACTTTAGAGAGTTGGGTATAAATCCTGAGAAAGAGATTATACGTGTTGTCGGAATAGGAGATATGTCAGGAGATGTATTTGGTAACGGTATGCTTTTATCGAAAACTATTAAACTTATAGGGGCTTTTGACCATCGAGATATATTTATAGATCCCGATCCAGACCCAGAGAGTAGTTACAATGAAAGGAAAAGACTTTTTAACCTACCGGTCTCTAGTTGGCAAGATTATAGAAGAGAAGTTCTTTCCAAGGGTGGAATGATTTTTTCTCGATCTTTAAAGCAAGTAGAATTAACTTCAGAAGCTCAAAAATTGTTGAGATTAACTAGACGTAATGTTTCTCCTGATGAGGTTATAAGAGCACTTCTCACTTTACCGGTGGATCTTATATGGTTTGGTGGAATAGGTACGTTTGTAAAAGCTAGTAGCGAAAGGAATCAAGATGTTGGCGATAGATCCAACGATGCTATAAGGGTAGACGCTTCTGAACTTAGATGTAAGGTTATAGGTGAAGGTGCCAACCTTGGGGTAACTCAGAGAGGCAGGGTAGAGTTTGCTTTAAGGGGTGGCAAAATAAACATGGATGCTATAGATAATCTTGGAGGTGTAGATTGTTCAGACAAAGAAGTGAATATAAAAATTCCCTTAATGAAAGCTATAGAAAAAGGTAAATTGAGCATGGAAGAAAGAAATATTTTGTTGAAAGATATGGAAAAAGAGGTTACAGAACTTGTGTTGAGAGACTCATACTTGCAGACAGAGTCTATAAGCGTAGCTAGCTACAGAGCACCTAGAATATTCAAAGATCAAGTGGAGCTTTTACGTAATTTGGTCAAAAAAGGACTGTTGGACAAGGAGTTGTACGGATTTCCTGAAGATGAAGAGCTTAGCAAAAGGGAGGCCACAAATACCTTCTTTACACGTCCTGAGTTGGCAGTGTTACTGTGTTATGCCAAGATAGATCTTTACAAAAGTTTGCTCTCGTCACAAGTCGTAAATTTGGAAGAGAGAGTCGAGGATTTAGTTTTCTACTTTCCGACTAAACTGCAGGAGCGTTTTAGGGAAGAGATTCTTGAACATAATTTGCGTGAAGAGATAATAGCTACCACTATAGTTAATAGCGTTATAAATAGGATGGGACCTTCATTTGTGTATAAACTTACTAAAATATCTAACAGGGATCCGGGCGAGATTGTATACGTTTACCTAACAGTTAGAGACGCTTTTGAGTTGCGCTCTTTGTGGGAAGAGATAGAGAGTCTTGATTGGAAGATTCCTGCTAAGAGTCAATATATGATGTTAGCTATAGTATGTGAATCTTTAGAAGCGTTAAGCTCTTGGATTTTAAGGGAGTTTGTTTCTCCTTTAGATTTAAGTGCTGTGTTTACCCTTTTAAACAATGCTTACCTTTTTTTCAATGGCGACATTGGTAAGTTTTTATCTCCTAGAATGAAGAAAACTTTTAGAAAAGAGGTCAGAATCTTAGCACAGAGGGCAAAGACGATTAAATTGTTAGCTAGGAAAGTTATCTCGTGCCGCTACTATTTAGATTTGGCTTATGTGGCAAGAATAGCTGAAAAAGGAAACATTGAACTTCCTAAGGCTGCTCAATTTTATTTTACAACCGCAGAGAGGTTGTCACTTGATCTTCTATTTTCCCTTAGTGGTACTAAGGTCTTTTCCCATAAATGGGATTCGGAAGCTAGTGAGATAATTATGCATAGGTTACGTTCCTTACACGAGCAGGTTAATATTACTTTAATAACCAGGAGCAAAAGTGTAAGGAATGTAACTAGTATTGTAGAAACTCATTTTGGCAAAGTTGATACTTTTGTAGACGAAATAAATGAACTGGTGAAAGTTGCGATGAATTCGCAGGTTGTTTCTCCTGTACTTTCAATAATAGAGGATAGAATGGAAAAGCTTTTAGCTTCTCTCTAGCTTAAAATATCGTTTAATTTTTTATAGAAACATTTTCTTATAATCTTAACCAACTTGGAATGCAAGTACCACTTTTTTGTAACGAAGGCTTGTTTTTCCTCTGAAGTTGCAAGAAAGGTTCCTATTTTATAGCTACGGTAATGGGTTTCTATTGCTAAATGTTCTCTGTTTACTATTTTATTAATCGATCTGGCCAAGTACTTAGCTTCTGATAATAGAATGTGTCTTTTTTTGTTTTGATTGTTTATATTTGCTCCTTTTCCTATAACAAATACATTTTTAAGTGTGGAAAGTAGGAAGTTGTCTTGTATCGATGGTTCCTTGATTGAAAGTAGTTTTAGACACTGCGTGTCTACAACTTGACCTGTAGCGTTGATAACTAAATCTGTAGCTATTTGCCTATCGGATGAAAGGATAACCTTATTGTCTTTTATGTGCGTTAGGGTGTTGTGAGACAAAGATGTGATTTTGTTTTTTCCCAATATCTTTATAGCTTTACGGTAGAACACTCTGTAGTCGGGTAAGATTAGGGGTTTAGCTTCTATTAGATGTATTGATGCTATAAGTTTAGTTTTTTGTAGGAGTTTTGATATAGCTAAGGATATTTCAAAACCGCTTCTATTCCCTCCTACTATTACACATCTTACAGTGTTGCTTGCTAGCGAGTTTCTTTTTAATAGTTCTTTTTTCAGTTCCAATAGGTCTTCTGCTTTGTAAGCTGAAAAAATAGGTATTGAGCTGTTGTGGGAGAAGTTTTTGACAGTAATCAAAGGAGGTTCTACGATCAACATTTCGAACTGGATTTCTGTCTCAGAAGTTTTGAGTATTTTGTTTGTTGTATCAAGTTCTTTTATCTGTTTGTCATTTAGTAGTGTTATTGTTAAGTTACTATTTTGAATAAATTTTTTTATATTTATCCAAGGTGGTTTATCTTTTGTGCCTGTTATGAAGTTTACTTTTTCCCATTCCAATGTTACTTTTTCTCGAGTTGGTATAAGGAAAATTTTTATTTTAGGTTTAAGTTTTTCGAGTAGTTTGATAGTTAACAGTGAAGTTATATCACATCCGTAGAAAATTATGTTATTTTCTTTCATAAGTTTTTTCTCTTTATTCTAGCTCATATTTTCAATTATTACGGATCGCTTTAGATATTGCTACGGGTTGTTTATAGATTTTTTGATCTTGACAAAAATCGATTATTGTTTTAAAAAATATATTGCTTAAGAGAGTAAGTTTGACATAAGTAAGTAGGTAGAGATACAATTTAGTTTTGGGTTGTTGTGTTTGGTCTATGAAATAGTTATTTTGGGGGTAGTGGTTTAGTTGTTGTGTATATTTTTTAGGAGAGTTT
>JALWYX010000060.1:0-25000 GCA_027078415.1 Thermoanaerobaculia bacterium | reverse complement strand
TTGGTGGGAGTAGACGCGAAGCGGAGTGATCTACCCATGGCCAGGGTGAAGCTGGGGTAACACTCAGTGGAGGCCCGAACCGGTGTCGGTTGAAAACGGCTCGGATGAGCTGTGGGTAGGGGTGAAAGGCTAATCAAACTCCGTGATAGCTCGTTCTCCCCGAAATAGCTTTAGGGCTAGCCTCGTGTATCTCCGGTGGAGGTAGAGCACTGATTGGACTAGGGGGCGTGAGCCTACCGAATCCAGTCAAACTCCGAATGCCACCGAGAGTTAGCACGGGAGTCAGACTGCGGGGGACAAGCTCCGTGGTCGAGAGGGGAACAGCCCAGACCGTCGGCTAAGGTCCCGAAATGCTGGCTAAGTGGTAAAGGAAGTAAGATTGCTAAGACAGCCAGAAGGTTGGCTTGGAAGCAGCCATCCTTGAAAGAAAGCGTAACAGCTCACTGGTCGAGTGATCTTGCGCCGAAAATTTAGCGGGGCTGAAGTCAGCTACCGAAGCCACGGATCGGAGAGATATCTTCGGTGGTAGGGGAGCGTTGAGTATGCGTTGAAGTCGTCTCGTGAGGGGCGGTGGAGCGTACTCAAGAGACTCTGCCGGCACGAGTAGCGATAAAAGGGGTGTAAATCCTCTTCGCCGTAAGTCCAAGGGTTCCCAGGCTAGGTTCGTCCGCCTGGGGTTAGTCGGCCCCTAAGGTGAAGGCGAGAGCCGTAGCCGATGGGAAACGGGTTAATATTCCCGTACCGGCTGTTACTCGTTTGTACGATGGGGTGACGCAGGAGGATAGCCCGGCCTACTGTTGGAATAGTAGGTTCAAGCGTGTAGGGAGAGGGTGGAGGTAAATCCCCACTCTCATATCCTGAGGCGCGACGTCGAGGCCATAAGGCCGCAAAGCGGGTGACTCCACACTGCCGAGAAAAACCTCTAAGGAGAGTGGCAGCCGACCGTACCCGAAACGGACACACGTGGACGAGGCGAGAAGCCTAAGGCGCGCGAGTGATCCCTCGTGAAGGAACTCGGCAAATTGGCACCGTAACTTCGGGAGAAGGTGTGCCTTGGGAGGTGAAGGGACTTGCTCCTGGAGCTTCCTGAGGTCGCAGCGAAGCGGCCCTGGCGACTGTTTACTAAAAACACAGGACTCTGCTAACTCGAAAAGGATGTATAGGGTCTGACGCCTGCCCGGTGCCGGAAGGTTAAGGGGAGGGGTGCAAGCCCCAAACCGAAGCCCCGGTAAACGGCGGCCGTAACTATAACGGTCCTAAGGTAGCGAAATTCCTTGTCGGGTAAATTCCGACCTGCACGAATGGCGTAACGACTGGGGCACTGTCTCCACGAGGGGCTCGGCGAAAATGTAGTACCGGTGAAGATGCCGGTTACCCGCATATGGACGGAAAGACCCTGTGAACCTTTACTACAGCCTGGCATTGAATCTTGATACACCATGTATAGAATAGGTGGGAGGCTGAGAAGCCGGGGCGCCAGCTCCGGTGGAGCCGCCAGTGGAATACCACCCTTGGTGTATTGAGGTTCTAACCTAGGGGAGAAAAACCCCAGGGACAGTGCTTGGTGGGTAGTTTGACTGGGGCGGTCTCCTCCTAAAAAGTAACGGAGGAGCGCAAAGGTTCCCTCAGGCCGATTGGCAACCGGCCGGAGAGCGCAAGGGTATAAGGGAGCCTGACTGTGAGAGGGACACCTCGAACAGGGACGAAAGTCGGCCCTAGTGATCCGGTGGTCCCGTGTGGAAGGGCCATCGCTCAACGGATAAAAGGTACTCCGGGGATAACAGGCTGATCCCTGCCGAGAGCCCACATCGACGCAGGGGTTTGGCACCTCGATGTCGGCTCATCGCATCCTGGGGCTGTAGAAGGTCCCAAGGGTTCGGCTGTTCGCCGATTAAAGCGGTACGTGAGCTGGGTTTAGAACGTCGTGAGACAGTTCGGTCCCTATCCTATGCGGGCGCAGGAGACCTGAGGGGATCTGTCCCTTGTACGAGAGGACCGGGACGGACGAGCCTCTAGTGTACCAGTTGTCGCGCCAGCGGCATAGCTGGGTAGCTACGCTCGTTCGGGATAACCGCTGAAGGCATCTAAGCGGGAAGCCCTCCCCAAGATCAAGTCTCCTCATTAAGGTCCCTGGTAGATCACCAGGTCGATAGGCGGGAAGTACACACGCCGTAAGGCGCTCAGCTTACCCGTACTAATAGACCAAACCCTTCCTTATAACCTCAACCAAAAACCCACACATCACCCGGCGGTTAAAAAGGAGGAGAAACGCCCGATACCATACCGAACTCGGAAGCTAAGACCTCCTACCACAACGATACCTGCCTCACGCAGGGAAAATAGTGGAACCGCCGGGCTATATACACACTCCCCAAAACCCCCTAAGAACTACCTACATCATCTCCCACAGAACTCATAACACCATAATAAACAACCACAGAATCCATTATAAATGACCACACCCACACACCAAACGTTATAAAAAGACTAAAACCACAAGTAAAAGGAGCAGCTACCCAACTTACAACAAGAGTAACTAGCTGAATTATACCCTTTTTCTTTATTGCCTCAGGATCAGCATCGCTTTGTTTACCTGTCCTCCTTAAAGCTTCAGCTATCTCTTTGTAAGCTAAGATGTGCCCAAGACCAGGAATGAAAAAATTAACTAAAAGAACTATCAACGCTTTGTCCCTTATCTCTTTTGCTTTCATAATTATTTCCTCCTTTAATTGATTACCTTTCAATTCTATAGGATTATTACCTAGATAGCTATTAAACAAAAATATCAGTAAAGATTTACTTAAATACCTCTAAGTGTTAAAACGTTAAGAATAGGATTAAAACAGCAACTATTTTGAAGGACTCTATTTTTTACTAGTAGTATTTAAACTGTTAGAAAACTTTTTATAAAAAAACGATCCTTTCCTTTAATGTAGTGTAATTGACAAAAGTAAGTAGTATTTGTACTAGCTTACCAGAATATTAACTGTTTTGCTTATAATATAAAATTATCGTTTGCTGGTAGCTAAGGTTGATTTTAGTATATGATATTCTCCTGATGTGTGAAAACAGCTTTAATCTATTTTGATAGTGAAAAATCTTTTTATTGCTGAATTTAGAGTTTAAGGTGGAGTAATAACGTCGTGTTATTGAGTTTGTAAAAACGAACCAAGTTTACAGACCGCTTTTAGTGAACTTTATGGTTTTCATATTTCACTCACCTAATAAAAAGTTTGAACTTTTTAATCTAAAGAGTTTAATTTTTTCTACTTTTTGCAGGTGTACAACGTATATTTGATCAATAGATATTTGGTTTAATCTCCTAGATTGTGTATTTTTAGTGTTTCTTAGTGTTAGATTGTGGTTAATATATTGTGGATAGATTTTGTTATGATAAAACCTGTTGTACAGGTGAATATCTAATTGTCTACCAGTTCTTTGATTTTTTCTGTAATTGTGTGTTTTATATTTTTTTCGTAGGGCGGATATATAATTCCCTTGTCTGTAATAAATGCAGAGATAAGTCCTGGTGGTGTTATATCAAAAGCTGGGTTGAATGCTTGTGTGTCACGGGGTGCTAACTCTATTCCCTCCATTTGTAGTATCTCTTTCTTATCTCTTCTTTCTACTGGAATAGAATTATTTTCAAGGTCAAAAGTAGAGGTAGGTAAGGCTACAAAAAATGGAATTTTGTGAAATTTTGCTAGTACTGCTAAAGAGTAAGTTCCTATTTTATTAGCTGTTTGTCCATCTGCTAGCACTCTATCGGCACCTACTATAACTATATCAACCAATTTGTTGGCCATAAGATATCCAGCTGCAGAATCGACTATTACCTCGAAAGGAACTTTAGCTTTTTTAAGTTCCCATGCTGTAAGACGTGTTCCTTGTAAACGAGGTCTTGTTTCATCTACCCACACTTTTAATATTTTCCCTCTTTTAAAAGCTTCTATGATTACACCAAGTGCTGTGCCTATGCCCCCAGTGGCGAGGGAACCTGTATTGCAATGGGTTAATACCCTAGAGTTGTTGGGTATCAATTCACTACCAAAAGAAGCTATTTTTTTATTTTTTTCTATGTCTGTTTTATGAAGCTGATCTGCAAAATCTCTAAGTTTAGTTAAATTTTCTTCTACAGATTTTTCTGGATCTATCAAGGAATGTGCTGCGGATAGGGCGTTAAATAGATTAACTGCAGTAGGTCTAGATCTTGACAGCTTATCCTTCACTAAAGAGGATACTTTTACTATATCCGAGTTTTCCTTCATTAATTCTTTTACTCCCAAATAGAAAGAGTATGCAGCTACTATTCCTATAGCAGGAGCTCCTCTGACAACCATTGAAGTTATAGCAGTTACCGCATCGTCTATACTTTTTATCTCTACCCAAACTTCTCTCGGAAGCTTTCTCTGATCCAGAAGAATTAAAGTATCTCTCTCGTTGTCAAAAATTATATGATTAAACTCTACCTCTAGATTCATATTGCTGCTACTATAGCATCAACTTCGGTTTTGTGCAAGAAACTAGCTAATTTACAAACGCATTTCCTTTTCTTACTTATCTGCTGCATGATCTACTTTTTTGTTATATGGATAAGTAAAAGTATATTGAATAGCCAAGAATGTGTAATACTTTTTGGTAAAGATTAGAGTCTCTAAAATTTACCTGTAGTTATTAAATTCTTCTAGCTAAGTGGTGTCTTAGTATCTATTTATGAAATAGTTGTATGATGTTATATACATTTTTTGTTTGTAAAATTCTTTTTACTTATGCTTTTTCTGAGTTTCAATGCGATCTTATATTTTTGTAAAAATTTTATGATGCGCAAGTTTTTTCTATATCTCGATAGATAGTTGGGTAACTGCTATTTTTCTTTTAATTTTTCAATTTATCCTAGGGCTGTTGAAACTGTTTGTGTTTGAAATTTTTTCTACCTAGAATGAAAGGAAGACCCTCGTGAGGCACATATACTGTAAACTTTGCTTTCCTTGTATGGTTTTTTCTTTTTACTGTTACTATAACTTCTCTAATAGATACATCTAATACTTTTATCTTTACCTCTGTGTAAATTTCTCCTATTGTAGTAGTGAAACTAGGTGTATATCGGTTTTTTTGTAGTTTAAAAAGAGCTTTTTCTATACCTGCATCTAGAGCGTTTGATAGATCTAAATCTATCTTTTCCTTTTGGATTTTAATATAAGATAGGGATGTTTCAACTACTAGAATTGATATGAAAGAGAAAAAGATAACACTCAAAAGCAGAGCTATCCAAAGCACAAACCCTTTTTCATGAACATTTGTATCTTTTTTTGCTAACATAAATGTAGGAATCTGTACTTCTTTTATCTATAGAACGGACGTTTGCAAACAGTTTGTAAAGTCTTAAGGAGTAAGAAGGATAATTGATGTGGAATACAACTAGAGTTCCTATTTTTTTGACCTCGAAATAATTTACTTTAATCAACTTTAGTCTCTTTAAACCTTCGGTTTTTATCAAGTAATCCTTATCTGTGTAATATAGGATAGTGGTTGAATTCTTTTTAATGTTTGCTAAGTTTCTATTCCCTTTTATACAAATAGCTTCTCTTAGATCTTTTTTTATAATTTTTTCTGTTAATTCCATATCTTGACTTGTTAAAGTGTACTGCATTCCCCAATTTATTAGGTTTATTTTTAAAAAGAGATCAGCTATTTCTGTAAATAGAAGTAAGCTCGTAAATAGGTAGATTAACGCTTCTATTAAAGAGAAACCTCTTTCCATACTACTACTTTGGTCTTTTTTATTATTGATCTGCCGTATATGGAGTATAGAACTTTGATCTCTACTTCGTAAAGCTGGTCTTCTAATAGGGTAGAAGTTAACATTACTTGCATGCCTGCTTTGATATAGTGGTTAGGTAAAAATTTGTTATCTACCCTTCCGTTAGTAGGTTCTAGTATGCCGCTTTTTAGTGCTTCTGAAGCGTAAGAGAGAAGTTCAAGGGCTTTATGAGCCATATAAACTCTCTTTTTTGCTAGTTCAAGTTGTTTAGTTATGTTGAAGAACGATAATGTAATTAGGCTTATAAAAAGGAAAGAGGTAAGAAGTTCGACAAGAGTGAATCCTTTTTCGTTCATCTTAATTAAATTTTAATTGTAAAATCGGTAGTTCCTCTATCTAGATCTTTGAGTGTGGTTAATAGGTATTTTGAAAGTAGTTCAGTTCTTGTTAATTTTTTGGCTATTTTTTACAAAAGTTTTTCTTGCTGTAGCAAGTAGAACCTAATCGATTTTTAGGTTAGAATGTCTCAACGTTAGTGAATCCTCGTTATTTAGAAAATCAAGTGAGAATTGTTTGAAGATCGATTAATATAAAAGGAGTCTTTTAGAAGTTGATAGATAGATATTTTTCTATGTTTAAGGATGGTGTTGGAGTAAAATTAGTGGTTGTGGAGGTTTGAGGTGGATAAACTTAGTATAGGGGTAGAGGAGGAGTACCAGATAGTAGATCCGGAGAGCGGAGAGTTACGCTCTTATGTTCAGGAGTTTTTGAATAGAGGGAGAGTAGTTCTTAAGGAACAGATAAAACCTGAATTTTTGCAATCTCAGGTAGAGGTAGGGAGCAAGATATGTAGCGATATAGATGAAGTTAGGAAAGAGGTTAAAAGATTAAGGAGAGAGGT
This sequence comes from Thermoanaerobaculia bacterium, assembly GCA_027078415.1. Taxonomy (GTDB): domain Bacteria; phylum Acidobacteriota; class Thermoanaerobaculia; order JALWYX01; family JALWYX01; genus JALWYX01. The sequence goes on along the minus strand of JALWYX010000060.1, from coordinate 18,338 downwards.
TGTTAGAATAGCGAAAGAAAATGGTCTTGCTATAATAGCGGCAAGTACCCATCCTTTCTCTCGTTGGGAAGTGCAAGATATAACCATAGGAGCGAGGTATACTCAGTTAGCTACCCAAATGGCTGATCTTGCCCGCAGGATGCTTATATTTGGTATGCATATACATGTAGGGTTTGAAGACCCTGACCTTCTTATAGATGTTCATAACCAGATACGATATTTTCTCCCTCATCTTCTAGCTCTTTCTACAAGTTCACCTTTCTGGCACGGAAGAAATACCGGATTAAAGTCTTATAGAAGTGTTGTTTTTGAAAATATACCTAGAACCGGATTACCACCGACTTTTAACTCTTACCAGGAATTTAAAAGGTTTGTTAGCATTCTTAAACGTACAGGTTGTATAGATGACCCTACTAAGATATGGTGGGATGTAAGACCACACGCAAACTACAAGACTCTAGAGGTTAGAGTCTGTGATCTATGTACAGACGTAGAAGACCTCGTGTCCATTGTGGCACTTACAGTATCGCTCGTATTTAAACTTATAGAGCTTAGAAAGAACAATCAGTCATGGAGAATATATCCTCATCATTTGATAGTTGAGAATAAGTGGAGAGCTGTGCGTTATGGAATAGACGGTAAGCTTATAGATTTTGGAAAAGCCAAAGAAGTAAAATTTAAGAATTTGGTCGATGAATTGGTTTCTCTCGTGGAGGATACGGCTAAAAAATTGGATATGTGGAAAGAAGTGTCAAGAGTAAAGGAAATCTTAGTAAATGGAACTAGCGCAGACAAACAAATGAAAGTTTATAAAAAGACTGGTAGCCTTAAAAAAGTTGTAGATTTCCTCATAAAAGAAACTCTTAAAGGGATAGATGAGACAGACTAAACCAGAGTTGTTAAGAGTTAAGAGGATTATAAGGTGTCAACAAGGATCGGTTTGGAATGGTTGTCGTTGGAGTAGGATGATCTCTTTACTCCAGACGTTCAAGTGAAGTGATACAGATTTTGTAAAATAGTTTTAAGAGGTCAGATATAAGAACGATCTTTGGTACTATAAAGGAGTGTAGGTTAGTAAAAGGGAGTTGTTATCTATCGGAATCTAGTTAAAGTTTGTTTTACTAAGTGCGTAAGGTTCTTGTGAATATAATAATTTAAAAGGAGGTGTTTTTTCATTTTTTGTAGATTGTTCTAGCGGAGCGTCTTGCTGTTAGTAAAGAACTGTTATGTTGTAAGGGGGGGGTTATTTCTCTTTAATGGTTAAAGTTTCTAGTTTTACGACTCCGTTTGGGTAGAGTATCACGTCGAAAGGTTTTCTTATTCCTACTGTTTCTACACGAACAAAAAGAGGAATGTAAGGTAGCTCGTCGGTGAGCGTGTATACTATATCGGCTAAAACTTTTTTTCTCGTGCGTATATCTAGTATTGTACTGCTTAATTCTATTAAAGAGTCTAATTTTTTATTGGAGTATCCTGACGAATTCAGGTCTCCGTACCTGCCATCTTTAGTATGTACGAGGGATTCCAAAAAGTCGCTTATATCCGCAGAGCTAAATAACCAACCGCTTATGTGATTGCCTACTGTTCCTTTGCTTATTTGGTTATACAGTGTTTGCCAACTGACTATTTCCGATTCTACATCGAAAAAAGGAGCTAGTTGTTCGGCAATTAAATAGTTTAGTAGAGATAGGGTTTTGCTACTTTTTAGTCGTATCTTGATTGGCTCATTGTAACCCGCTTCTTTAAGTAGTAGTTTGGTTTTTTCTAAATCTTTGGAGGGTGGATCTATTTCGGGAATGTGACCGAATACTGTTGGGGGAGCTATCTGTCCTAATGGTATGCCAAATCCTGAAACAAATTTTTCTACAAGTTCTTCTCTATCTAAAAGATAGTTGACAGCTTTTCTTACTTTAACTTCGTTAAAGGGAGGTTGCGTAGTATCGACAACCATCATAAATGTAATGAGTCCCATCTGTTTTTTTATAGAGATGTTTATGTTCTCTACTATATTTTTATACACGTTTGAATAAGAGATTTTATCTGCAATATCGCATTCGCCTGAGAGAAGCATTTCACCACGTTGGTCGTTGTTGGGGACAGATTTTATATCTATAAATGAAAAGTTGGTAGGATTTATCTTTTGCAATCTTATTCCCTCGTCGGTAAATTTTACAAATTTGAAAGGTCCACTACCCACAGGTGGTATAAGTTCGTCGGTAAATGAATTGCCTGCAGGGGCTACAAATATTAGAGGAAGTCTGTTCATAAAACTCGCTATAGGCTTTATAAATTTAATAAAAACTGTTTTTCCCTCGCTCCATATAGTATCTACAAGGGACAAATAGGAACTAATGTCAGAGTTAGGGCTGTTTTTTGCTCTTAAAAAAGAATATACGACATCTTTAGCTTCGACTCTCTTGCCGTTATGAAAAAATTTATCATTTGTTATGGTAAATCTCCATAAAAGGTCTTGATCCATCTCCCAGTTTATGGCTATGTCAGGTATTAGGGACATGTTAGGATTGAAAGAAACTAAGGTGTCGTATATATTTATAAGAACCCTATAGGATTGGGAATCGTCTTGGAAATGGGGATCTAGAGTTGAGGGCTTGCCACTGCTACAAACTGTTAGAGTTTCTTTGAAATATTTTTTGTATACTCCCTTTTCTTTTTTGCATCCATAAAAGAGGAATATAATAATTAAGTGTATTAAAGTACTTCCTAAACGCATTGGCTTAAAATATCTTTAAAGACATTTATACGCCACCTCCACACTTTATGTGTAATATCCATCATACCAATATCTGTTGTATACTCTCAAGGTCGAGTTAGATAAATAGAAGTTATAGCTTTTAATTTTCTAATTAAACAACAGTTAGCTCGGGTGTTGTTGTGGATGATAGGGCCAAATTGCTTTTTTATATTGTAAGAAGAAGTTGTAAGGTGCGTTTATCTATACAGGGAGAGTAGCGAACTTGTAATAGATGTGTTGTGAAGATTTTGGGGGATCTACTGTATCTGCTTAAGTTTGTTTGGAATTATTTTTATAATTTTCAACAATTTCTTATGTATTCTATAATACGGGCTTTATTAGATTCTGTCATTGTATGTTTAGGTGTTTTTATTATTGTGTTAGGTTTTCGTAAGTAAGCGATTTTTGATTGTTATTATAGGTTTCTTTTTAGGAATTTTACTGTTGATACGTAGATTTTGGAGCTTATCAGCTCTTTAATTCTTTTATGATCTCTTGCAAAGCGGTTTTAGCATCCATAAATAGCATATATGTGTTATCGTGTTCAAAAAGTTCGTTTTTTATTCCAGCAAAACCCGGGCTGAGAGATCGTTTTATAACCATAACAGTAGCTGCGTTCCATACCTCTATAACGGGCATACCGGCTATAGGACTTGATGAGTCTTTTGTAGCTGCTGGATTTACTACGTCGTTGGCACCTACAACAATAGCAACATCGGTGTCTACCATTTCGGCGTTTGCTTGGTCGAGTTCTATTAATTTGTCATATGGTACGTCAGCTTCTGCTAGAAGAACGTTCATATGCCCCGGCATTCTGCCTGCTACAGGATGGATAGCAAATAATACTTTTGCTCCTCTTGATTCCAAAAGTTCAGCAAGTTCTTTAACTGCGTGTTGAGCTTGTGCTACAGCCATTCCATATCCTGGTACAAATATTACTTTGCTGGCGCTTTCAAGTATAAGTGCTGCCTCTTCGGGGGTAAAAGACTTTACGTTACTGTATTCGCGGACTCCTTCAGATACTTCGGCTCCAAATCCTCCGAACAATACGTTGCTCAAAGAGCGGTTCATAGCTTTACACATAATTTGTGTAAGGATAAGACCTGAAGCACCTACCAAAGCTCCTGATATTATAAGTATAGGGTTCATCAAAACAAATCCTGTAGATGCTGCTGCTAACCCTGAGTAAGAGTTTAAAAGAGATATCACAACCGGCATGTCAGCTCCACCTATAGGTATCACTAAGAGTATCCCTAAGATTAAACTTGTCAAAGAGATGGTAAGTGCCAGTGTTGTGAGAGTTGTTAATACTGTTACTTCAAATAGTGCATAAATGCCTAATAGAATAGTTGCTAGTACCAATGCTACATTTATAAAGTGGCGACCAGGTAGTAGAATTGGATCTCCCTTTATGCTACCTCTCAATTTTAGGAATGCTACTACGCTTCCGCTGAATGTAACTGTACCTATCAGTATGGAAAGTATTATAGTAGCAGCCCATAAAGTACCGGTGGTTTTAAATGCTGGTAGTTGGGAATTATTTTCTATTATGTTGAACCAGATTTCAGAGAGAGCAACTAACGCTGAAGCTCCACCTCCGAAGCCATTAAATATAGCAACCATCTCTGGCATTGCGGTCATTTCAACTTTAAGAGCTGCAATAGTACCTATTAAAGCACCTATTACTACACCACTTACTATGAGCGTGTAATCCGCTTTACCTATATGTATAAGAGTGGCTATTATCGCTAGTAACATTCCGCTGGAAGCCGTTAAATTTCCGAATCTAGCAGTTTTAACTCTTGTCATCCCCTTTAAACCGAGGATGAACAGCGTAGCTGCTATAAGGTATAATAAAGCTACCATCGCTATCTCCAATAAGATTATTTCTTCTTTTTAAACATCGACAACATTCTATCTGTTACAAGAAATCCGCCTACCACGTTTATTGTTGCAAATATAACCGCACAAAAGCCTAGTATAGCGCTAATTTTGGTACCACCTACAGAGGCTGCCACGAGGGATCCCACGAGAGTTATACCTGATATAGCGTTAGCACCTGACATAAGAGGTGTGTGGAGAGTAGGAGGAATTTTAGTTATTATCTCGAATCCTACAAAGATAGAGAGTAGAAATATGTAAATACTTACCATTATAGGGTCAAAAAAACCACTTTCCATAGTTAATCTCCTTTTATAGAACCTATCTTTTTACTAAAAATTTCTCCTTTATAAGTAAGGAGAGTTTCTTTTATAATTTCATCTTCTAGGTTTATACTTATGCTGTTGTTCTCTACCAGAAGTTCCAAAAACGTTGCTATATTGCGTGCGTATACTATAGAAGAGTCCTTCGGTACTGTTGAAGGTAAGTTGGACGGAGCTATTATTCTTACACCGTTAAACGTAATCTCTTCGTCAGCTTTGGACAACTCGCAATTACCTCCTGCTTTGATAGATAGGTCTATTATTACAGCTCCTGGCTTCATTTGTGAAACCATCTCTTTTGTAAGTAACAGAGGGGCTCTTTTTCCTGGTACCATGGCTGTAGTTATAACTACCTCTGCATCTTTTAGGTGATCGGTTATAATCTCTCTCTGTTTACGAAGAAAATCCTCTCCAACTGCTTTTGCATATCCTCCTTCACCTTCTCCAGACTCTAGCGGAAGATCTATAAATTTGCCACCTAAAGACTCTACCTGTTCTTTTACAACCGGTCTTATATCTGAAACTTCTACTATGGCACCTAATCTTTTAGCTGTAGCTAAGGCCTGTAGTCCTGCTACTCCTGCTCCCATTATCACCACCTTTGAAGGAGGAATTGTACCGGCAGCTGTCATAAGTAGGGGGAAATAGCGGGCTGCTAAAGTTGCTCCTAAAACAGCGGCCTTATAACCTGCTACGTTAGCTTGAGATGATAATACGTCCATCGATTGTGCTCTTGTTATACGGGGAAGTAATTCTAAAGCGAAAGAAGTTATTTCTCGTTTACAAAATTCTTCTATCATAGATCTTTGAGTGTACGGCTCTAGTAGACCTACAACGATTGAACCTTGCTTTATAAGATCATACTCAATTGTGCCGTTTACTTTTGCAATAGGAGGTTGAACCTTTACTATCACTTCAGCTATACTGTAGCCTTCCTCTACAGAATTTATTATCTTTGCACCGTTGTTTTCGTACTCTTGGTTGCTAAAATATCCTCCTTCACCAGCCTCGTTTTCAACGTATACTTCGAAACCTAAAGAAGTTAACTTTTTAACTGTCGTAGGAACTACAGCTACTCTTTTCTCTTTTTCTACTTTCTCCTTAGGACAAAAAAGTTTTATACTCATATCTCCCCGATTCTACAAATTTTGATTCTAAGTGTAAACAATATGTAAATTTTTTAAACTATTATTACCAATTTTTGTTGTATCTACAATACTAAAATATGTTATCTATATAATATAAACCATTAATTAAGCATTTTTTAGATTTTTTAGATGGATTGTATAATTGAGACGGACTTAGAGTGTAGAGAAGGTTTGATAAGTGGGTAAAAAAGGTGAGAGTAGTATTTTGGAGGAAATTAGAAAGGTTCGTTTCGAGAGAATAGTAGCTGCTAAAGCGGTTACACGTAAGACTATAAAACCTCCCATCAAGCCATTACCTCCTCTTACTGTCGAAGAGAATAGGTTACTTAAGGTTTTTCACGATAATGACCCTGTAATTATAGGAGAGATCTCTAAAGCGAGGCCAGATTTGGGAGATATTTCTGATAAAGTGGAGGTGACAAAGCTTGCTTCTGCTTATACTAATGCTGGCGTGCAAGCACTTATGGTTTTTGTAGAACCAGATTTTTATATGGGGAACTATTCCATGATTAAAAAAAGCCGCCAAGTGACAGATTTGCCAATTATAGTTAAAGATTTTGTTGTAGATCCTTTGCAGATAGTGTGGGCAAATGTTCAAAAAGCTGAAGCGGTGGTTATCAACGCTTCTATTTTAAGCAGAGATAGAGTGTATAAGTTTGCTCAAATAGCTAGATCCTTTAAAATCTTACCTGTAATTGAAGTTTTTACTATAAGTGATGTTGAAAAATTAAGTGGATACCATTGGGAAGCTGTTATGGTGAATAACAGAGATCCTTACGATTTCTCACACGTTATTCCCGATACCTCCTTTGCTTTAGCCTCTACATTACCATCAGAAGCTGTTAAGATAAGCGCAGAAGGTGTTAATTCTAGAGAATACATATCTTTACTACACTCGGTGGGATACTCGGCGTTTGTAGTAGGTGATGATATGTTGGTAGACGATAACCTAGAAGAGAAGATAAAAAATTTGATATGAACTCTTTTAATAGTGTATTTATTCCGCAGGATATAAATAATAAGTTATACAGCTGGTCTCAAGACATTTTAAAGGTAATCCAAACAAAGAAGTTTAAAAAAAGGTTCGAAGAGGTAAAAAAGTACCTTTTCCTTAGACCGACTCCCTTGTCTATAGATCTTTCTCTTAAGAGGCTAGAGAAGAGATATCTGTTGATAAAAAGAGATGATCTTCCATACAGTTTTTCCAATCATTTGCTATCGATTTTTGCTCAACTACTATCGGCTGAAATGCTTGGTGTAGACAAGGTTATGGTAATTGTAAATACTGTCGAAATGCTGGAGCATCTAGAAGATGCTAATGAGATTTTCCAACTGGATATAACGGTTTCTGTTCCAGAAGATACGCTGGTTGATTCTTATAGTTTCAAAACAGTTGAATTACCAAAAAATAACTATTTAGCCGAAGCTATTTTGGAAGGGTATAGAAATAATAAGCTGTTAATTTTCTCCTCAAATATAGTTCATCCTGGCTATATACCTTTTATAAGAAGAGTTATGCAAAATAGTATTGTAGAGCTCAAAAGACAGATTCGTAGGTATAAACCTATATACCTAGTATTAGAACCTTTTAGCCTCTATTGTTTACTTTTGGATGATTTAGAAAAAACACTTAATTTAAAAGTTGCGATTCTTCTAAAAGAAGACTCGCAACTAGAGGATTCTATAGAGGGGGGTATTCCAATAAGAGCTTTAGACAGTGAGCAAAGTGGATGTGGTAGTGGAGATAAGGTTGTATTGCCTGCGTTAGTGGATATAGATGTAGTGGATTTTTTTTACCTGCAAGCGAGAGAAACTTATAGAGGGAAAAAAAAGGTTTACCCTTATGTTTTGAAGAGTAAAATAGAATCTTTTCCTGAGGGTCGAAGCATAGTTTTTGTAAAGGAAAGATGAGAGTTACTATACCTTTGATAGTTTTGGGATATCCAGATATTGAAGCGAGTGGTGTGATATTGGATTCTATTTACGAAAGTGGAATAAAGGAAGTTGTGCTATATATACCTTACTCTTGCTCTTTCGAACCGTTGGATCCACTGCGTAGTCTCTTAGTCAAAACCGCTGCTAAGGGGATCAAACTGGAAGAATATATGAGCCTTTTGCTTGAAACTAAAAAAGAGACAGAACTTGATTTGAAACTCATACTACCTGGTGCTCTTTTTTATTTTTACCCTCGAGAAATTATCTTAGAGCAGTTACGTGAACTGCAGCTACAAACTTTGTTTTTAACAGATATATCTATTGAAACCTTGCAAGATATTGTGCCGCATTGTGTGAGTTTTTTTAAACTTGGATATAAAGGAGGTTTTTTAGATAAATACGACTTAAAGAGACTTCGTAAACTGGGATTCAGATGTTATATGGTTGATTGTACTAATTGTAAAATCGGTAGGTATATAAAAAAATTTGATCTTTACACTTACGTTACCTCCGCGCATCTAATTTCATCTTCAATGAAAGGGAAAATAGTGGATACTAGTTTGATATTAGAACTCCCCAATTATTTAACCAGAAGCAACATAAGAACTTTTGTTACTAGTAAGGTAGTTGCTTATTCAGGAAGTTAAAGAGGTTTTTTGCTCATAACTATTTCGAGTAAGCCGTTGTTTAATAGGGTGTTTTTTACAGGTTTTAAGTTTTTGAAAAGATTCTCTATTTCTCTCAAAGTGGGATATTGGAAAGGGAGTTTAGATATAGGGAGAGGAGTTTCCATATACAGTTCCCCACGTTGGTTTAATCTAAATCTTACTGTTTTTAGCAGTCTTCTTTTTCTTGTAAAAGAATAAACTATAAGATACCCTTTGTTGGCGACAACTTTTTCGAGATACGCTGCAATTTCACTCATTTTATCGTTGGGTAAATGTAAAATTGTTGTCCATACTAATACTAGGTTGTATATTTTATTCTCTAATTTTTCGAAAAAGTTGTTAAATTCTCCTTCATTTGATATATCCAGAACTGTTACTTTAAATCCTCTATTTGTAAAATATTCTATATTGCTGTTTTCTGCTTTTCCCAAGTCCAAAATTTCTCCTGTTCTTATCTCTTCTACAATGTAAGGTAAAAAACTGTTTGTTATCTTTTGCCAGTTTTTGTTTTGAGATGATGATATTTCTTTGTTTTTTTTCCAGAACATTTCTCTCTTTTTACCTAACTATAAAACAGTATATTATACAACTAAATTGGTTTTCAGGAGGACTCTATGGAAACTGTGGTAAAGCCGCGTGTTAAAGGTTTTATATGTACCACTGCACATCCTAAGGGACTATTTTCGCTTGTAGAACAAGCTTTTGGTAATGCTAGGGAGAAGAGAGTCGAAAATTTTAAAGGGAGGAAAGCTTTGATAATAGGGGCTAGTCAAGGATACGGGTTGGCTACAAGGATAGCGTTGGCGAGCGCTTTAGGAATGGATACTATCGGTATAGCGTTGGAAAAACCTCCCAAAGGTAATAAAACGGCTACTGCAGGCTGGTATAATACGGTAGCTTTTCACCAAGCTGTATCTAAAGAACCATCTTCTCATTATTCGGTGAATGCAGATGCTTTTTCGGTAGGTACTATGGAGAAAATTGCGGCTCTAATAGAAAAAAAGTTTGGAAAGATAGATTATTTAATATATAGTCTCGCAGCTCCGAGAAGAATAGCTGATGGGAAACAGTACCGTTCTTATATAAAGCCTATAGGGGAAAAGTTTGTATCTAAAACGTTGGATTTTGTAAATGAAAAGGTCACTGTAATAGAAGTAGATCCAGCTACGCAGCAGGAGATAGATTCCACTGTTAAAGTTATGGGGGGAGAAAATTGGGAAGAATGGGTTGAATTTCTCTTTATACGTAAACTTATATCTGAAAATTTTAAGACTTATGCTTACTCATATATAGGGCCTGAGGTGACTTTTCCTATATATAGAGCGGGAACTATAGGTAAGGCGAAAGAGGATTTGGAGGAAAGAGCCAAAAAGTTAAATAGACTATTGGCTCCTATAAAAGGAAGTGCACAGATATCGGTTAATAAGGCGGTTGTTACTCAATCTAGTGCTGCTATTCCTGCTGTTCCGTTGTACATAGCTCTGTTATATAAAGTTATGAAAGAGAAAGGTACCCATGAAAACGTTTGGGATCATATGTTACGTTTTGTTGTATCTCACATAGTAGAGAATAAAGTGCCTATCGACGATGAAAACCGTGTTCGTATGGATTCTTGGGAGATGGATAGCGAAATACAAAATGAGATTAAAGAACGCTGGAATAAGATAAACGAAGATAATCTTCTAGAGTTAAGCGATGTAAGAGGGTACAATATCGACTTTTTCCGCATATTTGGATTTGAGGTAGAAGGTGTAGATTATGAACAACCAGTTGAGATAGATATTAGTTGGTAGGGGGTAAATAACTCTCTAGATTCTATTAGTGAAAAAACTTGCATAACAGCAGACAACGCGCGTTGAATCATACGACGCCGTTGAGGGTAACGGTAGAAATCGATTAGATCTTTAAGAAATACTAGAGGTGCTATAGTAATCCACGATCTCCCTAAAATCTTCAATAGTACCAAATGTCTGTTACGGTATATAAAATACCATTTTTCTAATCCAAAACTGCTGCTTCCCTTGTGCAAAGCTTTTGCAGAGTCTACTACTAAAGGATATAAACCTAACGCTCTAAGTCTGCAGCTTAAATATACATCTTCGTAGAAACTATTTAATTGAAGATCAAATGGATATTCTCTATCACCTATAATTTTCTCTATATGCCTACGTAGGTATAAAGTTGCAGTAGCAGATGTGCCAAATGGTTTTGATAACTGTTGCTCAGAATAACAAGGTACAGCTTGAAAATATTTGTTCCATATAAATCCCATCTCTTGTGTAGAGCTTTCTTCGCAATGTATCTTTCCTTGTAAAGCAAAGATATTGTTGTTTGCATAGTAATATAGTTGCTCAAAATATCCGTCATCTAAAATTACATCGTCATTTACAAAGGCTACGAAATCTGATGAGGTTTCTCTATATCCTATATTAGCAGCTAGACTGAAGCCTAGATACACAGGATATTTAATTATTTTTATTTTTTCTGATACAAGGTTAAAGGAGTTAATTGTACTTGTCTGTAGTACTACTATGACTTTATTTACTATCTCTTGGGATATTATAGATTTAAGCGATCTGTATAAAACAGGAGATTTGCCGATTGTAGGTAGAACCACATCTACCATATACCTTTACCTATAACCGTTGCTACTATAGAAACTTTTAGAGGTGTATGGAGATTTTCAGGGACTGTAAGTTTTATAGTGGGATTTTCAAATACACCGTTTAGTTTGAATTCCGTTCTGTATATTTTTACATATTCAAAATTCTTATAGGGATGGATATTATATAAAAAATCACTGGATATCCTAAGGGGATATGACCAGTCTGCTGTATGGATACCGTTTAATAAGTTAAATTGCTGTGTATTAGTTTCACTTGTTATTGTTATATTCAATACTTTTGTGCCAAATTGCAAATCGCCTGCGTTTTCTAGGTAAGAAGTTATAATTACTCTATCTACTTTATGATCTGCAGCTGTTTCCACTTTTTCTCCTGGTTTCAAAGTGGTTCTACTCAGTTCCTTTACAGTTTTCCATTTGGCTATTAAATGTAAAGGATCCAAAGGAGTAGAACGGAAGAAAGGGAAAGAGAGCGCTGTTATTATAGGGGGTGCAGAATAGTAAAAAATTTTGTAAGGAAAAGAAAAAGTATGTAAAGAAGCGATTAGAGAAAGAGCTACAAACTCTTTAAAGTCTGGAGTGAGAAAAGTGACTACAGAAAGAATAGTAAAGTATGCCGCGTTTAATAAATTACTGGTGTGAATTATCTTAAGCAAAACAGCTATTATGATAAAAGTTTCTAATCCAAATGAGGGGAAACTGTAATCGTTTTTACCTATTATAGCTACAGAGACTGCTATTCCTATCAATAGATATTCTTTCTTTCTTTTTTCTATTTCCGATAGAATTGTGGGTATAGCGCATGTTATAGGTATCAATGGATCTATTGTTGCAGCTGGTAAGCTTATCCATGAAATGAGGTATTTATCTACTTTAGGTCTTAGAAGTATTATAACTAGTAAAGATACCAGTAATAAGAATCTTGGTGATAACACGTTTGTAAAAAGAGAGGAGAAGATTACTGCTAGTAATAAAGAGGGTATGTCAAAAGGTTTTGAGTGAAAAGAACGTGTTATAACAGCTGTGGTTACAATAAGGAGTAGGAGAAGGAAGATAGTCGATCTTTCTTTTAACAAAAAAACAGGCATTATAGCTAGTGGTAATGCGTGCCAGGTACTTTTACCCTTTATAGCGTTAAGTGTAAGTGTTGTAGCTAGAAGGAGTGAAAGCAAAACGTTTTTGATATTTGTTAAGGGTAGAAATATAGCTAGAGCTAAAAGTGTTACTACTGTATTCCTAAGATCTTTGTGTATAAAATAGGATATTATCGTTATTTGACTACCCCAAAATAGAATATTTGTAGCCGCTTGGGGCGGAAGAACCCAAGAATAACTGAGAAAAGTTATAAAGGCACTAATCAGCGCTATTGGTGGAAAGATATTACCTAGCGCTTTTTTCAGCAATTTTACAGCTTGAATGGGATAGGGAGAGTAAACCAATATTTAATGTTTTTACCGTTCTTTTTGGCTGGTATAAAACGTGCCGTCTTGGCAGCTTCGTAAGCTGCTTCGTTTAGTCCTACGTTTTGTGGTATCTTTTTTAAGAATTTTATATCTTCCACCTTTCCTTCCTCGTTAACTAAAACTTTTAGAACCACTATACCTTCTACACGTAATTTTTGTGCTTTTAGTGGATAAGATGGTTTTGATATCTCCACAAGACGTGGAGGTATGATGTGGGCGCTTTTTTCTGAGTCTTTTGCTGTGACACTTTTTTGCGTTGTTTCTTGAGATGAGATAGGAGGCGAAGATTTTTGGTTGCCCAATTCATCTTTTTTCTCCAGTTGCTCTACGCTCCTTTTCCCATTACTCGAGGTTTCTTGAAGTTGTAGAGTCTCTTTCCTTTTATTTTCTCCTTCTGATACCGTTTTGCTGTCACTTGCTGGAGAAGCTTTTTTGATCGATGCAGCTAACTCTTCTGTTTTGCTAGTTGGTGAAGCTTTGTCTATACTTTCTATCTCTTTCTCCGCAGCAGTTAGTTCTTCTTGTAGTGCTTTGTACCTTTTAGTTATTTCTTTTAAAGCTTGTTCCAAGGCTTGTTTCCTCTTAGAGTCTTTTTTTTCGGCTTGTAGATTTTTCGTTATAGAGTTTAACTTTTCTTGCAAACTAGCTAATCTCTCGCGAAGTATTTTAACTCTCTTTTGTGCTTCTTGTTGTTTTTGAAGAGTTTCTTCACTTACGGTTTCTGTAGGTTTTGGAACATCTTTCGACGTTTGTTGCAAGTAAACAAAGCCTCCAATCGCAGCTATTGCTAGTGTAGCTATCAACCCTCCAATGAGAGTTTTGTTACTACTTTTTTTCTCTTCTACTACAGTAGACAGTTGGACGTTGGAAGAGGTGTGTGAAATACCGCTATCTTCTGCTATAGTGAAACTGCCAGTGGCTGTAACCGCCGATACTTGTTCTATTGCAGCGAGATTTATCTCTTTTTCTTCGTTTACTTTTTCTTCCTCCTCTTTTATCTCTTGAGAGAAGGAGTTGTTTATAAAACACGCTAAATCGAAGGGAGAAGGAGATATTTTTAAACTTTCTTTTGCACTTGTTAATGCTTTACGCAAGTCACCGATTCTTTTGTATCTCTTGTCTATTGTAGTTAGAGTTTTATTTAATATTTTCTTTAGCTCGTCGGGTATATTCTCACTTTCATCTTCAGCAAGTGTAGCACTATCGATAGCTCCTTCTATCTTTGTTATTTCAGTAGGGGGTGGTGAACCAGAGAGCAGCGTAAAAAGCAGAGCACCACACGAGTAAACGTCGTCTAAGCTGGTTAAAGCAGCTCCTTCTTTAGCTTCTGGAGACAGAAAGGCTGCAAATTTTGGAGCTGATACTCCTTTAGGTATTTTAGAGCGTAAAATACTACTTATTTCAAAATATTTTATTTTTACTTCTCCTTCAGAAGTTATAAATATAGTTTCAGGTACAAGAAAGCCGTGTAGCATTCTTTCGCCGTTGGGTAACGTGATTCCTTCAGCACACTCTAAGGTCTCTGCTATTTTTTCCACAATGAGAATTGCTAGATCCATGGGCAACGGGTTCATGAACCCCAATTCAGATACTAGTTGGATAGCGGTTTTTCCCCAACTGTATTCGTAAACAAGATAGGGTATTCCCTCTACGGTTCCACCGTCATAAGGTATCATAACTCCTGGTAGAGATACGTCTTGGGTTATAGTCCACTCTTTCTGAATTTTTTTTGATATTTCAGCAACAGGAATTCCAGCACCTCTAAAAACTCTGAGCAAAAGAATATCTCCTATAGTTTCGTTGGGAGTTACTTCACCTGCTCTGAATATTTCACCTAGCGGATCTCGTACTAGCTTTCTAAATAATATAAATTCCCCTAATCTATTTAGTTTCTCCATTGTTCTTACCTTTCAAACTTTATAGATACTGTCCAGTATGTTTCTACAGGCTGTCCTCCTCTAGTAGCAGGTTTCCAAATAGATTTTTTTACTACTCTTAAAGCTTCTTTATCGTATCCTCCTCCTTTAATAATTCCCGCGTTGAGTATCTTAGCTTCTTTTACCTTACCGTCGGTGCCTATTTTGATTTTTACTAGCAAAGGCATGCGGGGAGGATCTATACCCCTTGCACGTGCTAACGCTGGGATACGAGCTTTGGGAATCTTTATAGGCTCTGGAGGAGTAAAAGTTTCTTTAGCTGCCGTTTGCTGGGTTGTTTCAGCTTTTTGTACCTCCTCTTTTTTGGGTTGAATTTGCTCTTCCGGCGACGCTGACTTTTCTGGTTTTTCAACTTTCTTAACAACCTTTCCTTCTGTAGCAGATGGCCCTTTGTCTCTAGATATTTTAGGTGGTGTTATATCAGCTGTTGTTTCTTCACTTAGAGTAGGTAGCTCTTTTCCTTTATCGGTAGAAAGATCTTCTACTACTGTTTGTGGTTTTTCCTCTTCTACTTGCGCCGTTTCAGCTTCTGGAGTTACAGGTGCCACTGCTTGATCTTCTTTTTTAGATTTTGCTTGTTCTTCTAGAAGTTTCTCCTTCTCTAACAGACGTTTTCTTTGCAATTCCAGTTCCCTGAGTTGAGCTTCAAGCTGAGCTTTAAGTTTTTGTATCTCAGGATCTTCTTCTATAGATTGATTGTCGGTGGCTTGTTGTTGAATCAATTCTAACTGTTGCTCTATTTGTTGTAACTGTTTTTCTAAAGCTTCCTCTTCGGGAGTTTTTTCGGCTACTGTTTGTACTCTCTCAACAGGAGGAGTTGTTTGGGTATCCTTTCCTCCTCTTCCACTCATAAATACAAATCCGGCGCCTACCACCGCTAGTATTCCTACCCCTAAAGCTACAAGTAACATTGGAGACCCTTTTTTAGCAGGTGTAACTCCATACTCAGCTTGAATGACAGCGGTGTTTATCGTTTTTTCTTGTTCTTCACCTACAGGTATTGCTTGGGTAGCTTGAGTAGCTTGTTGAAGAGTGGAGGTATCTATAGCTACTGTTTCAGCTAACTCCGCCTTTTGAGATGTCTGCTGCTGGGCAGAAGATTGTACCTCAGCTATTATCTCGGGTGGGACCTCTGTGTGCATTTCTGTGTCTATTTCCTGAATCTCCTCCTCTATCTCATCTTTGAAAAAGTTATGCATAAAAAATGCCAGGTTAAACGTCGTTGGGTTGTATTCTCCTTCTCGCATAAATTTATCTAGAGTTTTATGCCAGTTTATTATATCTGGTATCCTTTCGTGTTGAGGTGAAAGGCTTTTTTTAATTAACTCTTTTAAAGTGGTTGGTAGAGGTGTTAGATCGTAACTTATCTTTGCGTCCTCGACAAGTGAAAGAGCTTCCTTTGGATTAGTAGGTATTTTTTCACCAGTTAGCATTTCTAGAAGGATTGCACCTAGTGAATAAACATCGTCGCTTTTCTGCGGTGGCATCCCTTGCCTACACTCGGGAGATAAGTATCTACCCATTTTTTTACTTATTATCTCTCCTTGGCTCCATTTCCTAACTACCGGAGCAAACTCTAGCCCAAATAGTTTTATCTCTCCCTCGTTTGATACGTGAATAAGATTGGGCACAAGAAAGCCATGCAGTATTCTTTCCCCTCTTAGCCTAGTTTCGTATGCAACTGCTAGTGCTAAAGCGGTTCTTTCTGCTATAAGGAGAGCATGGTCGGGTGGTATAGGAGAGTTTTTTTTGCGTGTTTTTTCCAATAAAGTGTTTAGATCTTTGCCAGATACATATTTGTAGGCTACATAAGGCATTCCTATAGCTTCACCTATCTCAACAATTTCACCTATGCTACTTACTTTTAGCAGATCTTTTATCTCCTCCCTCTTGATCAGCCCTTCTCCTACCTCTCCAGGGTCTAGGTCTGGACCATTTAAAACTCTAAGAAGCACTATCTCTTCTATGCCGTTTTGGCCTATTAAACCTGCCCTAAAAATTTCTCCTATGGCGTCTTCACCCAGTTTTTTGAAAATCAGAAACTTCCCAAAACGTTCTCTCTCCATTATCAGATCACTCCTTTACGCCCAATCGTTTCGTACTTTCGATGCGCCTTTGCCTCATCTGCCTAATTATTATTTTAATCTCATTTCTCTTTTTTGTCTGTATTTTGCAACTTTACGGTTGTGCTCCTTTAACGTTACCGAGAAATCGTGAGAACCGTCATTTTTGCTGACAAAATATAGATATGGAGTGTCAGCAGGTTTAGCAGTTGCTAGTAAACTTTCAAGCCCAGGTGAGCATATAGGAGAAGGAGGTAATCCAAAATTTGTATAGGTATTGTAGGGCGAATTTATTTTAAGATGTTTGCGAGTAAGAACACCTTCCCATCTGTTAGTAAGTTTTAACCAATATATCTGGGTAGGATCAGCGTAAAGTTTTATACCTTCATTTAGTCTATTTAGATATACACTGGCTATTATGGGTTTTTCCTCATCTAGATACGCTTCTTTTTCTATTATGCTAGCTAGGGTTACTGTGTTTCTCAATTTTCCGGTAGGTACATAGTTGGATAAATAGAGTCTATATTTCTTTATAAAGTTGGATACCATAATATTTGCTACCTCTGCAGCTGTTTGATCCGGATTTAAGAAATAGGTGTCTGGAAAAAGGTACCCTTCCAAATTGAAGGCTTCTGAATCTAGTTTTTTTATGTAGGAGGTATTGTTAAACTCAGCTATTAGCTCGTTGTAAGAAGATATACCCCTAGACGCTAGTAGCCTAGCAGTCTCAAACATAGTTAACCCTTCCGGGATAGTTACCTTTTTAAGAACTATCTCTCCCTTTTCTAACTTTTCTATAACTTCTTTTATGGAAATCGGTGCAGTGAAACGGTATTTTCCATACCGTAAGACTGGTTCTTTCATGAATTTATAAACAATTAATGCTAATCTTGCGTCTTTTATTATCTTTTCTTTTTCTAGTTTGTAGAAAATAGACGTTGCGGTTTTTTCACTGTCTATCACTATAAGTTTTTCCCCTTTCCACCCTTTATAGGGCAAAAATATATGTCCGTAGATAATGGCACCTGTCCCCACAAGTATAGAGGTTAGTAAGAGTAACATTTTCATCTGGACAAGAAATCTTCTAGTATTATTTTTGCTGAAAGCGAATCTAGATTGTTTTCTTTCTTACAATTGCTTTTCTTATAGCTTAATATTTTACGTGCCTCCCACGTTGTTAGAGTTTCATCTATTTCTTCTATTTCTATACCTAGCGTTTTTCTCAGTTCTAGTGAAAAAATTTTTACCTTTTGAGCCATTTTACCATGTTTGGAGTGTGGAATTCCTATGATTATTTTTTCTATTTTGAACTCTTTCGTATCGTAAATTTGGGTCTGCATCAACTGCAAAAAGAACAAAATCTGAATGATCTTTTAGAAAATCTACTTCACCCGGTGTTCTAATACTTTCTATTACAGCATTACCACCAGCTTCTTTTGCTTTATTAAAAAGTACTTCTGCAAGATATGCAGGATGATTTTCTTGCCTTAATCTATTTGCCAATCTTGAAAGTGTAAGTCTATTTACTTCTTCTCCCTGTTCTTC
>JALWYX010000059.1 GCA_027078415.1 Thermoanaerobaculia bacterium | reverse complement strand
AAGAGTTTTTAATCCAGAAATAACCTAAACACTCTTTTTTCCATCTTATACAGCCAAAAAACCTTATTCTTTAGTAAGTTTGTTCCAGAATAGAAAAGCGTTCTTCCTACCGATCACTACAATTCTACCTTGTTTTGGATCGGTTTTAATAAATATATATCTATTTTTTATTAGAAAAATTTCTTATATACACAACTAGTGCTTTTATTTCATCTTCCTTTAAAATTTTTTCAAACGGTGTCATAAGAGGTGAAAGTCCTATACTACTTCCACCTTTTTTTATAACTGTATAGATATCGCAATCGCTTCTTTTACTCATATATTCTTTATTTGTAAAATCGCGTGGGCGCGGCTTTAACGCTTGTGCTGTAGGTGTATTACCTTTACCATCATCTCCATGGCAACTAGCACAGTTCTTTTTGTAAACCTCCGATGCTTTTTTAAGATCAACCTTGCTTTTCTCCACCTTAAAGTCTTTGCCACAGTCTGCCTTCTTAGCTCCAGCAAAAAGTGCAACACTTGCCATAACAGCAATTGCAACGAACATGATCCTTTTCATAGTTATATCTCCTTTTTAGCTATTTTTTTCTTTTTTTAAGGGTGAATAAAATAAGAGCAACACCAACTCCTACGGAAAAGCTTAAGAAACTTAGAGAAACAACTTCATCTTTAGGTAACCAACGAAAAATCTTACTGTTTTGCTTAAGTTTTTTAACCGCCCTTTTTACCTTTTCGCGTGCTTCCCGTATCTCCTTTTCTTCCATCCTTTTCCTCTGCCTCTACAAGTATTGGTAATATCTCCTCATACCACCACTTTACATTACTTTCCCACCTCTTAGAGATAACTTTAAAAGGTCCCACTAATTTTTTCCCTTTATAATAAGAATACCCTACAAACCCAACTATTAGAAGAGTTACAAACAAAACAAGTATCAAAGAAGCTACCCAAAGAGGTAGGAAAAGATCCAGTACTATTATAAGTGTAGCAATAACGAGGGGTACAAGCCAGAAAAGAACCATAAGGGCAGCTATTATAAGCAAGGCTATGATACCGACAGTTTTGCCGAATATGCTCCATTGGCGTTTTATCAACTTGGCTTCAGCTGCCAGTAAACTTTTTATAGATTCTGCAAGTTCTTTTGATACTTTCTTATCCATCATCTTGACACTTTAACATCAAAAGCCCTTACTACAAAACTCTCTACTCCTCCTATATGGTCGTAAAGCCCTATTCCAAGCTTATGGATGCCTCCTCTCATCATAAGTGTTAGTTTAGTACCCCAATTTTTATCTTTAGCTATCTCCCACTCGCCAGCTGGAATCTTTATAACAAGTTTTTTCTCCTGTACTTCAGAAGTGTTATCTTCGCTATCACGAGCTACTATAAAAAGTGATACATTAGATGTATAAGTATCGCCTTGAGGTACAAAAGCCAGCTTGCCTATAGGAATAAGCACGATAAGATTAACATTGTAGAAGCGATCGCTACGCTTGTTTACAGAGAGAACTTCAAAATTTAGGTTAAGAGGATTTTTGTAAACAGAGTGTACTATAGCAGAAAGCAAAGAATCACGCATTTTATCCTCTATCAACCGATCTCTATATCCTCTTTTGTATCTAACACGAACCCCCTTCCTTTTGACCTTAACTTTTAGCGAGTGGAACCTACCGTCACTAGGTCTGGAGGGTGAATAAGCTATCGAATAGTAAGTATTGATATCTTTTGTTATTCTTTCTAGAAAGGGTGTTATATCGTTGGTGTTGAGTATAGCAAACCCTCCCGTTTCTTCTGCCATCATACGTAAAGTGTCTTGCAAATTAGAAAAATATACGTTATCTAAGAAAACTTCTCTACCTGCGGAATGTATCTGTGCAGAAACAGATGTATAGGTTCGAAGCCCAGCAGCATCGATTGTATAAAAAACAACATCGTTGGTATTGGCTAAGCGGGTAAGTTCCTTAAACCGAAGATCCAAATTGTAGTCTCGTAAGACGTTAAGACTCAATCTTTGCTCAAAACGTTGTTGAAAAGCTATCCATAAATCCTCACCCGGTGTCATCTCCAATCCGCTGGAGACATAGATAACAACTCTTTTGCCAGGTAAGGAAGCCAATGTAACAACTGTATCTCGCAGTGCATCTATAGTGAAAGAGAGATCGTTGTACTGAGACCCAGAATAATTTTCAATCATAGTCTCCAAGTACACTTCATCAGGATCCGATTTACCCAACTCGTTTAATATAAGTCTCCTCTCATTCTCTCTATGTACAGCCATAGCAACTTCTTCTTCAATCTTTATAAGCTCTCTGTTTACTACGGTAAAATCTGAGGTAAAAGGCACTCTTATTTCAAGATTACGGTTATACACCACGAGCATAACTTTATCTCTCGTTCTATCAAGATTCTTACGCAGAAAAGCCCTTAGTCTTGTAAGAACTTTATTTCTATCAAAAGGTTTAAGATTAAGGTTATCTACATATATAACAAGGTACACAGGATCCCTTTGAGCAAGCTCAGGACTAAAATCACTAGGCTCAGTTACCTCTTTCTCTCCTACTCCTGGAGTAGCTATATAAACAAGTTTGCCTTCACGTATCTCACGAAAATGGGTTATCTCAACTTTCTTACCATCCTCAAACAGTTCAAAATCCTCTTTACGTAAACCAACTACAGGATTACCCTTCTTGTCTGTAACATACACATCAAGGTTAACTATCCTTACCTCTATGGCACCTCCAAATTCCACAGGAGGATCCTGAGCAAGTGAAACTAATGGAGAAAAAATCACAAATACCACTACAACAACAAACGTCTTTATACTCATCCTTTCCATCCTATCATGAAGATTGTACCCACTAAGGTATGTAGAAATAAGCCTGATTCTTATAATATCCAAAATAAGATGAAAATCAACCGCCGATTTTTTACAACCAACAGTAATATATCGCATCTGTATAACAACTTTGACAATTAACTATAGGCAATAATGTATACCCCTCTACTTCTTCAAAAACAGAGAGTACTACATCGAAAAATTTTTATTAAATCTATCAAAATTGGCAAACAATACTTATCTGCTCATTTTTCGTAACGTTTTCAAGTTAGAACTTTAAACCTCTGCCACATAAAAAAATAACTTCTCAACTCTCCTCCCTACAACACCAAAACCTCTAACTTTCTAAAGCTAGATGTTTCAGTCAATTTTAACCAAACAACCACTTTACTTAGTAAATATAAACTCAGATATTTATACTCTCCAATCAATAGGGAGGAAAAGAGAGTTATCTAAAATATACAAACTTCTTATCTCTTTATGAAACCTTTGCCAGAGTCTATTGTAACATCTTGTACTCAAGCACGATCTCTGCATAAGTTTCACAAACGGCTTGAACGAAAACTTAAAAACGGTCATACAGATTACTTAGAACCGTCACCACATATGAACACTCCTCCAATTATCTTGTACTGTAAAGTTATACTTACCATCATACAGACATAAAAAATCACAAGTTCATACAGCTACTTTCGAAAAATCTAAAAAGCTAAAATTGTTATATACAACTGCAAATTTTGCTCTATCCACACAACCTCAAACTGTTTTCTCTATCCCAAAAAATTACCAAGACAGAAAAATCCAAAAAGATTTAGGTTAGATCTTATCATTAAACTTCAACACTTATCCAAATCCACACTCAACAGTTCTACTTATAGTTCAAAATTTAGAATAACTTATTTCTACACACACTAATCTTGAATAGACAATTCCTCCTGGGTTAGTATAATCTAACCACAAAACAAAAATTTTGAAATAAAATAGTCTTTAAACTTTTTATTTTATTGAAAAAAAAAAAAAAAAAAAAGAAATAAAAAAAA
>JALWYX010000058.1:7651-12698 GCA_027078415.1 Thermoanaerobaculia bacterium | reverse complement strand
GTTATGTTTGCATCACGACCATACTGAGACTTAAGTTCATCTATAAGAGAGTATGGTGTTTTTTTTGTTTGAGGGTTCGAGGTAGGCGGTGTTGTTTTATTTTTTTGTTGTTTAATAATGGGTGTGTTTTTCTTCTTTTATTTCGGTTTTTTTTTCAACTTTGAAATATTTTCCTAAGATTTTCTCGAATATTTCTTTTTTGTAATCCCAAAATATATCTTCTCTATTTGTGAGAAGTAGTTGTACCATTTCATCTTTTCTATCTACGAATTCTATAACAATGTTTCTAGTTATAGAGGAGAACCATTTTATTAGCTGGTCTAGCCTTATATTTTCTCCTATAACTAGGTGGTGTATTAGAGCTAGTGCTAGTATAAGATCGGGTTTTCCTCTTTGATGGAGATTTTTTCTTTCTTGCAGGTTCCATCCGAGGTTAGGTGAAGGATCTGTTATATCTACTACTATTGGTAAAATATTGGTATGTTGTCTATTTTGTAACTTTATATACAAAGTATCTATAGCTGTTGTATCACTATCTATAGCTACTGTGTAATTTGTATAAGGTGCTACTAATATGGAGAAGTCACCTACGTTACATCCTAGATCCCATACGAGTTTCCATTTTCTTTTGGAAATTACTTCGGATACAAAATTTTTTTTCTCTTTTATGGCTGATTCGTCGTAGCTGTAGTATGAAGTATACGAAGACCAAAGAGAATCTCTTTTACATTGTAGTTTTGAGATTAGTTTCTTTAGAGAACGGAGGTTATGTAGAATCATTTCCTTTGTGAAAAATAACTGGGATTTTTTCTCTTTTTTTCTTTTTTTAAGGTATTGAGAATGGATTTTACCTAAGAGGTATACGTGTTTAAAAACCCCTTTTTTAAGGAGAATTTCTACTGAAGAAAATAGTTTATAAAATTCGTTTATAGGTATTCCTTTAACATTTCTAATACACAGGTTAAATCGTATACCTTTGTAAGCCTGTAACATCAGTGGGTACAAAAAGGTGCTGCAAAACTGACTGTATGCCATCCACGGTTCACCTTCTTTGCGTTTATAAAATGAAGATATATCGATAAATACAGGTTGTATACCTATCCATTGTACGTTGAAAGGGGTCGCATCTTGTAGGATTAAGTTTTCAGGAAGTATCGCTTCCATTATACTTAGGTGTAGAAGAGCCGCATCTTTTAACATATAGAAGCTCCATTCGTACGGGTAAGAAACAAACGGTACTTTTTTATGTTCAAGAAATGCAACCCATTTTTCTTTCTCTAGATCGTCTACAATGAAAGATTCGACGTTAAGTTTTGTTTCTATGGTATCTATTATCTTTCCATCCGATAGAAGTTGCGTATATGCTTTACTGTTTTTAACTGCTTGCCATTGCTCAAACGCTTTTTTTGATAGTGCTCTATAAACTTTACCGCCTTTTATAAAAACTCTTGCATCTCTTTCCTTAAAAGAGCTGGTTTCGGGGACTATTTTATCCATCCACCTTATTTTGTTCTTTTTTAAACAGTCTTGTTGTTTTGTTCCACAAAAGTTTGACAACTACACCTAAAGCTGCTAGACCACCTAAGATAAACTGGAGGAGAAGACTACCGCTGGCCGGATCTATATACGCAAGAGAGGGTTTTGTGTATAGAACTATTGCTGATAATAATAAGATTATTCTTGTGTTTTTTCTATTCATTCTGTCCTCCTTTGAATCAGTAATAGAGTACGGTTGGTAGTATTTGATACGGCCCATATTTCTAGTAACGATGGATTTAAATGGTAATTTATTTGTGATAAGGGAATCTGAGCGTTGAATCCTGAAAACGCTAGCGATTCTATACCTCCAAAATGTGCAACAACATCTCCCCTAAATACGTTGGGCCTAATTGCACCGATAAATTTATCTCTGTAAAAAACTAAAATACTATCTACCTCCCTCTTTGAGATTTTATCTATAGCCCAGCCACGTATAACCATATTACCGTTCTGTAAAGTTTCTATCTGTTCTAAGTTCCCTGTAATAATTTTATTATCGGAGGTTACCGTAAACTTTTTAGTTCCGCAGCTTATATATTTTGTTGTTTTTGTGCAGTTGTAAGTTTTAAAAAGGGCAGATGTGCTTGGTAAAGTAAGCTCTATTGCTATGTTTTTACTTTTATCTATAGCAAATACTCTCTCGTCCCGTTTATAGATATCTGTTTCTTTTATGCCCAGCGTTTTTTCCAGAGTTGTTATAGAGACCGTATACTCAAAACCAGGTTTTTTAGCTAACGATCCTCTGCCGACTATGAATCTTTCAAAAGAGGGAATCACTTTGCCTACCATTTTACCGTTTATAAATATTATTATCTCAGGGTAAGTGTGGATTTTTTTATATGAACCCCAATCTGTAATAAAGCCTATCATCTTTAATTGGTTGTTATCTACAAAATATTTAGTTATCCTACCTCTATATAGTGGAGAGCGCGTTATATTTATTTTACCTTCGTTAGATATTATTTTGTTGTCTTGAAGAACGTAGAATGAAGTATTATCCTTTACTATTAGTAATTCTCCCGCGTGTGTAAGTTTGATTAGGGTAATGTTATTGTTTTCTTTAAGATGCTTTTCATCCAATATAACGTTAAATGAATTTCTTGCTCCTTTTTTATAAGGGATAAAGGTGTTTACTATTGTACCGTTTAAAGCTACTGCGAATCTACCATTCAAATCTTCATCGTTTATTGCAAAAAGTTCTCCTTCTAACCAAAGTGGTAGTAGGTTTTCTCGCTTATCGATTTTGGCTATTAAGTGTTTATTATGTATAGTGGCTTGTATAGAATCTGAGGTTGGATAGGAACCTTTAGATATTTTAGTGCCTACTAAGTTATGTTTGAGCGTTTTTTGTAGCAGTTTTATTTTGTAAGCGAGGTATTTTTCTTTGTCCTTTAGAAAGTTATCAAAGTTGTATGTAAATAGTTGAGCGTTACCATTTAATATTTTTTTTATTGTTCCGTGTCCGTTATTGTTTTTGTTAAGAAGGTCTAATCCATCTATATCCCAGGGTATATCGATCCCAAGGTAAGAAGCTATTGTAGGGAGAACATCTATCAATTCTACATTCTTTTCGATAATTTTCGCTTCTTTTTGTCCAGGCAGTTTTATTAGTAAAGGTACCGAAGCAATTGTTGAGTAGGTGTTATAATCTATGGATCTTAGGTAACTGCTGGGGTAGAAAGATATTCCGTGATCAGCAGTTATTATTACAAGAGCCTCGTTGAACACGTTTTGTTGTTCTAATATTTTTAAGAATTCTCCTAGCAGTTTGTCTACGTAAGAAGATTCCAAAAGATGAGCTATAAAATATTGTTCTATGAAAGATCTATTTTTCCATAGATAAGCTTTTCGTCCTTGAAATTTTCTTGCGTATGTAGCGGTATTGAAGGATATGTTGTAGCTTTTGCCTGAAGGTAATATATTCCATGGAAAATGAGGAAGTTCACTTAAATGGGCAAAATATAATTTACCTTTCTTGTTATCTATATAAGATAAAAATTTTTTAAAAAGTTCTGCTTCCTTTTTACCTTTGTTATGATTTGTAAATCCTTTCCATCCTCTATCTATAGAGGGAAGGGTCTTTTCGATAAATTGAGGAGATACCGTATGGAGATAGAGTATGAATAGATCTTTAAGAAAGTCTGTATAGGTGTCTTTTGTTATTTGGATGCAGATATTTTCTGGACAAAGTGATGTGAACGTTTCTAGTGAATAGATTTTGTAATATCCGCTAAGCAAGGTAAATAGGTTGTCAGGATATTCTGGGTAAAGAGGAGCAGTATCTGCATTTTTATCTGATGGTATCTTACCTGTCAAAATAGCAGGGATTGCGTGATGAGTGTATGCAGCTGAAGCTGTTGCATTTTTAAACCAGTACGATTTTTTTGCTAATTTTGCAAAATTTGGGAAATATGTATCGTCTATACTGTTTTGGTCTTTTAGTATTGTATATAGAGGAAATTCGTCAAATATAACTATGAATATGGGTGGTTTATTGCTAATAGTTTTGGTCTGTGTTTGTTGTTTTTTTACTTTCCATACAAATTGTTTAGCAGGTGAGAAAAAGAGGAAGTGTATCGGAAATAGGAAAATAGCTGGTGTTAGATAGTGAATAAAGAGTCTTACGGGATAAATTTTTAGATACCCTATAGTGATTAACGTAGCTATTAGAATAGTTATTGTTACTGCTAGGTTGTTTAAAAGTTCTAGTTTTTTTGCTACACCGAAGAGGAAAAGAGTTATAAAGGTGAATATATATATGCAAATTAATGCTCTAGCTACTTTTTCAGAGATAAGATTTGTAAAGTATAGAGTTGCGTATATAAAAAGGGGTATAGCCAAATTTATTAAGAAAACTAGATATAGCAATTCTCTAGCTCCGATGCGGTAGGACGATAAGAAAGTGGGGTTGGCACTTATTAGGGTGTATATAGGTTGTGCTACTGCAAACATCCATAGAGCAAAAATAGCTGTAGTTTGCTTCCAACTTACGGTCAACTTAGAGTTTCGTACAGGATTTTTAGGTGTTTTAGTCATATCGTTATTTTTTGTTTGTATTGTATTTTAAGTATTATATACACTCAATGTTCTTTACTATACAAGGTTTCTTTAAAAATTAAACACTCTGGCACTGTATTAATTTATAGGTTATTATTGCTAACTAATTGGTACTTTTTGTTCTTTATGAGGTATATCTATGGTTAGAGTTGTTTTTCCCTTCTTGTTGGTTAGTTTTCCCCTTTTTGCTAGCAGTGGTAGTGGCGGTTATTTATGGGGGATTAAAATAGATCTGTCCTACGTGAGCAGTAGAGGTAACAGTAATACAGAGACAGTAGCTGCTAAGGTAAAATTCAATTTTAAAAGAGCAGTATATAGCGGTTTTAGTAAATTTGAGTTTCTGCATGGGCAAAGTGAAGGTGAAAAAGTTGTTGATAGAAGATATCTAGATTTTCGTATAGAGAGAAAGACAGGTGATACGGGTCTTATCTTTTTAAGTTCAAGTTATAAG
>JALWYX010000058.1:0-7641 GCA_027078415.1 Thermoanaerobaculia bacterium | reverse complement strand
CATAGAGGAGAAAAAGGAATTTTTTAAGTTTTATTGTCTTTAGGACGTACGTTTCAGGTGGATGTTATGGAAGAAAGAAACGACTATGCAACAGGTTCTTTTAAAATAGAATATAGTAAGAAAATTAAAGAAAACTTGTTATTTAGTCAGATTCTTACTTACGATACCAATATTTTTGATACTTCTATAGCTTTTGTAGATTCTCACTCTTCGCTTGAGGTAAAATTTGCTAAAAACTTATCATTAGGGGTATCTTATAAGGTGAATTATCAGAAAACTCCTCCTGCTCCAGGAATAAAAAAGGTGGATACTACGTTTACAACTAACTTGATAATCGATTTTGTTAGAGAGGGTAAAGGTTGATAAATTTTTCAGTCGTTGTTTACAGAAACGTTGTTAGGCTGTATCGGTTAGCGAAGTTTTTATAAGTTTAAGTTATGAGATTAAATTAAGTTGAACATTTAGTAGTTGGTTATAGTATAGTAAGCGTATTTTTAGATAGTAACAGTTGGCTATAAAAATGCAGTTGTAACGTTGTGCTTTTAAGTTTTTTTATTTTTTTATATATAGGGAAAATTGTTGTTATGTTACCTATGCTTAAATGAGTATACTTTTATGTTATTTGCATAAAGTCGCTGGCTACTATGAGTTTTCCAGTGAATCCTTCTTTTTTTGCTAGGTTTTCCAAACTGTTTATATCTAGGTCTCGATAAAGGTGTGAGCATACGATTGTACCGTCACCTTTTTCTACTGCTAGTTGTATTATCTCTTCATCACTTAGATGTCCTGAGTCGATAATAACTGTTTCTGCTAAGCGTATGAATGATCGTAATTTTTCTCCAAAAAACGCGTCTCCTGTTATTGCTATTTTTTTTTGAGAGGTTTCAAATACTATTCCGTGGTTACCTGCTGGAGGCAGATGTAGGAAGGATACTTCTAGTTCATCTATAAGGAATTTAGGTTTACCTACTAGTTCACCTACTTCTTCTATTGTCACTGAGTATTGGGAAGATATTATATTTTCTTTTCCGTAGGGTATTAGCAGTGATTCGATGAAGTCTCTACCTCCCTTAGGTACAAATATTCTGAGTGGTACGGTTCGTGGATCTATTTTAGACCAGGAAGCTGCGTGTAAAAAAGGTATAAGGTCTGATACGTGATCTGGGTGAAAGTGGGATATTACTATATTACGTATTTTATTTTGAGTAATCTTTAGTTGCGCTAATCTTAGAGTGATCATTCTTCCTATATCGAAGAGGAAACTGCCTTTTTTAAGTTCTACTAAAACGCTTGATGCTGCTCTGTTTACCTCTAGCTGGCAGGTACCACATCCTAGAATAACAACCCTTTCACTCACTGCTGGATACTAAATACTATTTTAATTTTTGCTTCCACTGTAACGTCTCCTGCTAATATGGGGGTAGATATCCTATCTTCTGCTACCATTGTTCTCATTTGTGGCATAGGCGGTGTATGATATGTATCTACGATAGAAGCTTCCTCTATGTTTTTAAGTTTTATTCCTAGCGAATCGGCTATCGCTTCCGCCCTTTTTTTAGCATTTAATGATGCCATTTTAAGGGCTTGGAGAAAATATTTCTCTCTTTCAGAGATAGAAAAGATTAGTGTGTTTACTCTGTTCGCTCCAGCTGTTATAGCCGCGTCTATAATATCGCCTGTTTTGTCTGTTTTATTTGTTATTATCTTTACGCTGTTTAAAACCCGGAATCCTGTAATTTTAGTAGCGGTACTTCCTGGATCTCTGCCGTAGATGGGTGATATTGAGTAACCGAGAGTAAACAGTTGTCCTTTTCCGCTTTTGTATTGCTTTAGATTGGATATTACAGCGTTTGTTATTCTGGCGTTTTCTGCTGCTGCAGTTGCAGCTGTCTTAGCTTGAGTTTCAACTGCGAATACTGCTTCTACTATATCTGGAGATGTAACTACTTTTCCTTCTCCTATGACAACTATTTTTCCTTCTTTCATCTCTCCTCCGAACAAAGTAGTGGTTAGGATAGCAAAACTAGTTAAAAAGATTTTCCACCGGAACAATTTCTACCTCCTTTATATTAAGTGGATAACGTTCTATGATTTTGTCTTCTTCTAATATTTCTTTACTCTTTTCGATACCTCCGTAGTTAACAGGTGTAGGTTTTCCCGAAATAAGGGTTTCTTTGAAGCGTTTTGCGTCAGGTACTACCATTACTATAACCAAGTTTTCTGTCTGGATATATTTTTTAGCTGCTCTGTTAACCTCTTCTAGAGTTAATTTAGCTAGCTTTTCTTTGAGTGTTTGTAAGTGGTTTTCTATGCCGTAGAAGCTATCGTCAATTCTGTATCCCAATTTAGATAGAGGGTCTTGGGCCAGGTGGTTGACGTATCTTGTTATAAATTTTTTATGTTTTTCAAACTCTTCTTTGTTCAACCCGTTTTTTGCGAGTAAGTCTATTTCACGGATAGCGGCTCGTAGGGCAAAGATTGCGTTATCTGGCGCTAGAGGTCTTAGCCATACTTCAAATATCTGTTTGTTCCTAGGTACCCCTGGAGGAGGAAATTGTCTTCTACCTCCTTCAGGGAAATACTCTATATATGCGTAATCTCCGTAATTTAGACCTCTTTTTTCTCTTATTACCTGGTATAAATGGCTTACACTGTTTCTATGTTCTCCTAGCCAAGAAGCAAGGAAGTATAGAGGATAAAAGTCTTTATCTCCTCTTTTTATTTCTATAGGGTATCCAAAGCTTATAGCCACAGCTTCTGTAGGCTTTTCTACCAATACAACTTTTCTTCCTTTTATTTGGGAAGGTGTTATATTTACCGATTGTATCTCTTCGCCTTCTGGTAAACTGGAGAAATCTGCCGCGGCTATGTTGAAAAGTTCATCTGGATAGTTACCGGCTGCTCCAAAAGTTATGTTTTTTAGGGTAAAAAATTTATTGTAAAAGTTTTTTACATCTTCTACTGTTATTGAGCTTATTGACGATATTTTACCAAGCGTGTGATGTTCGTAAGGAGTTCCTTTGAAAATTGTTGAATATAGAACCGCTTTGCCTAGTTCTTCATCTGAAGAGTATCTAAGGACATTTTTTAGGAAAGATACATGCTTTTCTTTTATTCTTTCCAAGTCTTCTTCTCTAAAGCCGGGCTTCAAGAGTATCTCCCTAAAGATAGAATAGAAAGGCAGCACAGATTCTGTAGGCATTTCAGCAAAGAGTGTTATAACTTCTTTGTCACTTCTAGTCCAAAAGGAAGCACCTAGTGGATACAGCTCGTCTAATATTTGTTTGTAGCTTTTATTTTTACTACCACCCTCTTCCAATAAAGCTGCTACTATAGCTGATAATCCTTCTTTACCTTTGGGGTCATAAATACTGCCCCCTTTTACCATAATTTCTATAGCGGCTGTAGTGGTATTGATCTTTAACTTTACAGGTTTATTTCTAAAGTCAACTTTTGGTATTTCGGTGCCTTTGGAATATACAACAGCTTTCGTACTCTTGGAAAAATCCAGATATTTTTTCGCGGCTGCTATTACGTCATCTACCTCTATCTTTTGGAGAGTTTTATAGTAGTCAAACAGAGGTTCAATATCACCAGTTAGGGCTGCAACTCTTATAAGGGTGTACGCTACACCTCTGGGAGAGTCCATATTGAGTAAAGCTGATCTTAAAATTCTTTTTTTTGTTTTGTCTAGAATTTCAGGATCTATTCCTTCTGATCTTACCTTTTCTATCTCTAACTTAGCTTCAGCTTCCACTCTAGGGAGAAATTTATTATCTTTTACAACAAAGAAAAACTCCCATAAGCCAGGATCACGCCAAAATGGAAAATCTGTACCAATCTCTTCCGCTATTTTTTCATCCAGAACCAGTTTCTTATAAAGTTTACTGGTTCTGCCAGCTATTAGTTCTCCTAATACTGTTCCCGCTACGTATACTTTATCTTTCGGCGCAAAACTATCGCATTTAAAAGATAGGCTTAGCAAAGGCAAAGTTTTACCTTCATACTCTGCGTAAACGGTTTTGGGCTCTTTTTGAAGAGGTTCTTTAGGAACTTTTGGCGGTGTGTAACCTGGTTTCCAATCTCTATATTTTTTTTCTATTAACTGTCTTACCTCTCTAGGATTAATTTTACCTATTACAAGAATTGTAGTGTTGTCTGGTCTGTAGTATCTTTTGTAGAACTTTTTTGAGTATTCGTATTGTTTAGGCATGTTTTTTATATCTTCTTCGAAACCTATAACTGTGTGACCGTATGTATGTTTCGTAAATGCTGTCTCGAAAGTAGTTTTGTAGAGAAGAAAATAGGGATTTGTAATAGCTTTTCTATATTCTCCATATATAGCCCCTGCTTCTGTTTTGAAAGATTTCTCGTTGTAACTTAAATTTTTGAATCTATCACTTTCTATCTCTATAACTATAGGTAGTTCCTCAGGTGCTACCACCAGATAGTAAGCTGTAAAGTCAAAGGTTGTAAATGCGTTTGAATCCGCTCCTATAGAAGATACTATCTGATTGTATATGTTAGCAGGATACTTCTTGGTTCCTCTAAACATCATATGTTCGAAAAAATGGGCAAATCCTGTAACCCCTTTTTCTACTTCATCTCTAGATCCTGTGCGTACAATTGTCCAGTAAGCTACCGTGTTACTTTCTGGCATCTGTACCATGATTACTTTTAAACCGTTATCTAAAGAAAATTTTTCTATAGGGTAAGGTATAAACCCTGAAGCTGATATCATACTACCTCCCAAAAACGTTAGTAACAACATCTTAAACCTGTTCATCTATTTATACCTCCAATTGATATCTCCTTTATTTTTGCTTCACCGTTTTTATAAAATATAAATCCTACTTTTTTAATGTTGTATATATTCTCGTATTCTATATCTACAAAATCTATGTAGGTAGAAGATATAGATAGAATCCCATTTTGAGCGTTAATTGTTATTCTGGCGGGGTATTGTATATCTCTCATGAACTTCAGCTCAGAGTCTATATAAACCGATAAACTTTTTTCTGAGATCTTTATCTGGGTAAGTATATCATTTTTGTGGAGAAAAAGTGTACCTATTGTACCTTTTAATTGTACAACAAAGATAGCTAAGTATGTGATGTGTCTAAAAGGTAGAGTGGGGTAGTAGATCTTTTCTTCTTTAGTATGCCAAGTGATGTTTTCTTTATCATCCATTCTTAGAAAGTTGGTAATATTAGTAAGAAGAAACAAACTTGTTTTGCTGGGACGCAACGATATAATGTTGTTGGATACTGTAAAATCTACTTTGTTTAATTGTTCCTCGATTTTCGTATAGGCTAGTTTTTCTTTGGCTAGAGCGAGCGATAGTTG
This sequence comes from Thermoanaerobaculia bacterium, assembly GCA_027078415.1. GTDB lineage: Bacteria > Acidobacteriota > Thermoanaerobaculia > JALWYX01 > JALWYX01 > JALWYX01. The sequence continues at coordinate 2,295 of JALWYX010000058.1, read as the reverse complement.
ATCGATTCTTTCTTCTAAAAAAGCAATCTTCTCTATACTTATACCGAACTCGTGCCCAAGTTTACCTCCTAAGATACTAGTTAAAAGTAACGATACTACTAGAACAATCGATGTAGATACCAGAGCGAAATTTGTTATCTTGCGACTTGTTCCTTGTGCTTTTTTGGATAAATATGCAGTAAAGAATGCTATAGTGGAAAGTATTAGCGTCGCTTGCCCCCATTTTGCGTGAGAATTTACAGTTTTTTGCACACTAGGTGCTAAATGTTGTAGAGATTCGATAGATGTTTGCCCAGTATACCAAGCCAAAAAAGAGAACAACGCAGAAAGTAGATATAGTAAGTAGACAAACTCTTTGTGTGTTCTATTGCGGGAAAAAAGGGAGTGAACAGTAAGGATAAATGCTAAAGTAATAAAAGCTATGGGGAAATGTATAAAAACTTTATGTAAGGTGATCGGGTCTTTATAAGACACTGTGCAAGCTATTATAAACCATAACCCATTTTTGGAGTCTATTTAAGGTTTAAAATGATATTTAGAGCCTACATTTACCTGGATTAAGTGTCTCTAAAGTACTAGTGTTTCCTCATTCCCAGGGGATCTTATCTTAGTGTGAGATGTTTTTCTATCTGCTAAACTACTTGTTTTTTATGTTGTAGGGATTGTATATAGAACCGGAGTACCATGTAAAAGAGGACTAAGAAACGGTTTAACTGTTGAGTTGTCAAGATAACTATTGAGGCTTAATGCATTTATACACAGTGTTAAGGCAATATAAGTAGAAGCAATTATACTTAAAAATTTTAGTTAGTAAAAGAAAATTAGCCGTTTATTTTAATATTTTTAGAAGGTTAGCCTCCTATCACTAGTAAATTAAATCTATTAGATTGTTTTGTAAGTATAAGAAGTACAATTTTTAAAACAGGTTTCTTAGTAAAGTCAGTTCACCGCTTCTTATAGTAAATTTAGTGCTTTTTATCTCTTTACCGTTTTTTACAATTGTCAAGTAATACTCCCCAGGTGGTAGTTTGTGTATTAACGATAAGCCCCCATCTTCCGATGGAGGTATAAGAGGTCTTTGGAAATATGAAAAACCTTTATTCCCAACTTGGCATATTTTCTCTTTAGCTGCGCATATGAAGAAAACGGGAACTAGAGTACAGTTACAGTTAGTTAAATTGATAACATTTTCCCTTAAAACAGCTAATTTTCCCATCTCTTTCAACTCGATTTTTATCGGTTCTTTGGTGTACTCAAGCGCTTTGTAATCTCCTAACACCTTTGGGCTCCTTCTTGTTAAATATCCCCTGGATGCTAGAATAAATTTGTAGCTAGGTGTTTTTAAAGTAAAAACGTCTTTTTTATTTCTATTATTGATAAACTCACACGTAGGAAACATCGAGTAGTTAGGATACAGGCAAACAGTAACGTTCCTAAATTTTTTAAGATATGTGCCTATTTTTACTTTTACACTCCGCGTTTTTTCTAACTCTACCTCTATACTATCTGTTGCAGGAGTTATCTCTTTAACCAAATCTTTACTTTTGACAATTCCATTTTCCGTTTCTCCTCCTATATTGATCAAGTAAGTAGAGCGGATAGCAGGTAATCTTACTTTCAACTCGCTAGATGGTACCGGAAACTTCTTAAGTATGCGAGCATGGATCAGGTTATCTATACCAAGAACACTAAAAGAAAAAACTTTGTATCTATCTTTAGTTCGTATAGTAACTGTCATCTCCTCTGGAGGTTCCAAAGTAACCTCTTGATAATCTGGACTGTCTGCCGAAATAGAAATCTTACCTAAATATATTGAACGGTAATTGGCTACTTCTTCAAGCTTTCCCTCTGCTACATACTCATTCCATTTATAAGGATTCATCTCCACTTGGAGTATCCCATTACAAGGCAGGTGTAATTTAAATTTCGCTTTCCAACGATCTTTTACCTTTTTGATTTCTACTTGATGTTGATAATCTCCATACTGTTTACACTGAAGAGTAATTACCGGATGGTGTTTCAAAGAAATAGGTAACTCTCTTAAGGATACAACTAACGTCTTGTTTATTATAGGTACATCAACAGAAATATTGTCGCCCTCTTCTAACAGTATTACAGCAATTTCTGGTGAAAATGATTCAGGAGCGCCTAAAATACCTTTTTTGTATATAGGATCTGGTAGTTCTAGTTCTACTATATATATTCCTTTTTCTAGGTTTTTAAATTCTATTATTTTTTTATTAGCTTTTTTACCTTTTATGACTTTAGGGTCTATAGCTTTGTTACCTTCTATAT
>JALWYX010000057.1:38974-44213 GCA_027078415.1 Thermoanaerobaculia bacterium | reverse complement strand
TGCTTAACCTACTCTTCAGAAAACCTACTTACACTGTAACCCTCACCTACTTTAACTTCTAATTGATCACCTGCCGAGTAACCTGAATAAACATAAACAGCATTTTCTATATACCAAAGATCCATCGGAGCATCAGCACTAGTTATTCTATAATCACCATCAACGTCTATCCAAAGAGCTAAATATATATCATACCAACCCGCAGGAGAACCAGAAGGAACGTAAAAACTCCTGCTCACATCGTTCCAACCAGGAGATAAAACAACCCTCCTATCATTATCAGGATCATCTATATAATCTCCAGAAGGAGAAACTAATGTAGCCCCTAACATAACAGCACCGTGAGCACCTTCAGCCCAATTACCTACGTACTCATATATAGTAAAACTAGACCCAGCATAAACACCACGAGGCGAAAAGTAAACTTTATACATATAAAGAGGAGAAGTCATAAACGCAGATCTTAAACCCGAGGGATTTCCGTTAGCGTTATAGTAATGATCTACGATCCATTTAGCGGTTTTTCCATGATACTTAGCCCACCTATAACTGCCCCACTGAGACATACCTCTACCATGTCCAAAACAACCTTTATCAGTAGCAACCAGATCCCTTAAACACGGCCATCCAGCCGACGGCGATCCCACATAACCATTGCCACACGAAAGATCAACATTTGTACACGACAATCCATCGTATGGATCGTTCCAAGAATTATTTTCTGCAGAATACTCAGATCTAAAAATAGAACCGTTGCGATGCAACATTATACCAGAAGTATCATTAACAGCTTGGGTAGTACTAGAGTAAGTATCAGGATCGTTCATCTGACAACAAGCATTGCTACATATATCGAAACTAGAAGTCTTAGGATTCTCTACATGCCAAGCACCATAACTTCTGTAAGCAATCGCCCCCGCACGAAGAGAATTTATATGCCACGAAGCTATCCACTCATCGCCTAATCCTCTTCTAACATAAGTCTCTAATGAAAAAACATGGGTATACCTACAGCTCGAAGTACAACACGGCTGTGAACCAGAAGCATTCTTAAAACCTACCCTTATACTCTCAGGAGGAGGTATAAACTTAGTAGTTATACGCGTATCCAAGCTAAAATCACCATCATAATCACCATCACCACCCAACTGGGTCTTCGTATTCCTAGGTAAATAAAGCTTGTGCTTCTCACCAACAACGCTTTCTCCTGTACCCTTTTCCAAAAAGATCCTCAACAGGGTATCACCTCTAACAAGAGGAATATAGTTTTCTATATACCTTTTGAACCCCTCCTTTTCCACAATTAAAGTGCCTTCAGGAGGTAAAGTGTTATCTTCAACTCTAGGAGGAACAAACGAAAGAACAAAATATCCCTTTTCGTCTGTAGTAGTAGATAATCTATACTCCTGCAAATAAACCCTAGCTCCAACCAGAGGCTCCCCATCATCCCAAGAAACCACATAGCCGTGAAAAACAGCTCTACCTTTATACCTAAAACGACGCCTCGTTTCTTTAACCTCTGGAGGAACCTCCGCCGGATCTAACCAAACGACAACAGGAGTACGCTCTCTACTGCCTCTCTCCTCTATACCCTCCACCTTATGTATAAACCTAAGAGGTTTGTACCCATTTGCTTCCAACTTAAAAAGATAATCACCCTCCCTAAGCGAACGCTTTACTTTTGTTCTAAAACCTATCTTTTCCTTGACTAGCTCTCCTCTCTTCTCAGCTCTCTTTACCTTCTCCCACCAACTAAGACTGTTTTCAGAACTTTTCAACTGGTAAAGAAAAAGAGAGACATCCTCAACTTTAGTACCCTTAACACTATCTCGAACCATTATCTCCATACCACAAAGAGGTAAACTATACAAGATAACACCTACACTCAGCAGCACCTTCACCTGCATACCACACACCTCCCCTTACAAATATAAAATGGCGAACGTAAACATTTAAAAGGTCCAAAAATAAACGTAAAAACATACACTACCTAAAAAGCATACTCAAATGACTTAATAAGCGATTTACAAAAACAACCCAAATACCTTCACAACACAAAATTTCTTACTTCTCCAACCACCAATTATCAGCCAAAAGGTAAAATCTTTCGCCCTCTTTCAAATAAAATTTCGCTAATATTTTATCAATAAAATTAGAAAATACGGTAAATAAAAATAAAAAACTAATAAACCTCTAATAATAAATCCACTTCACACATATTTAGCAACAAACATTTACCGGTAAATCTATTTCCTCAATAAAACACCAAAAAACTTTTACGATACAGTGAAGTTCCAAACTAGATATTTGCAGTTTACAAAAAAGTGCAAAAATAGTAAAAAACAAATTTTCATTGTAAAAAATACCAAAAATTAATAAATAGAGGTTCATAAACAGTTTTTGTTAAAAACAGAACCTCGCTTCCTACAACGCCACAATATCTTACTGAAAGAATTTGATTCTGAATATTTAAATAGAAAATAAAAAATATACTTAACTAATTTTTTTACTAATTTATATTTTTTACTAATTTTTTACTAAAAATGACCCTTAACAAAAAACAAGATACCTCAAAACCGCGAGGAGTAGAAATCGATAAAAAGTCAAAAGACCACTCATTTACCAAAATTAGCTTTTGCAAGCCTTTTTACTTTAATCAGGAACACTTCTTCTAAGATTTACAGATACTTTTAAGCTGTAAAAAGCATCTATTAGCTTAAAGTGTACACTTTTATAATTTTCCCGTCGTTCCTGTTGTTAATCATAGATTTGATCAATTTTTGATCGACCATGTGTCTACCTACCAGGACTTTCGCGTTTCCATCTCAAGGTAACGTGTACGATCGCGTTCCAAAGCTTCTTCCAATTTAGCTTTGTATCTAGGATAGGAGAGAGAGAGAATTCTAGCTGCTAGGAAAGCTGCATTACGTGTGCCGTCTATTCTAACTGTAGCAACAGGTACACCAGGAGGCATTTGTACAGTAGATAACAAGCTATCTAACCCTCCCAAACTGCCGCTGTCCAAAGGAACTCCTATAACTGGCCTAAGTGTATGAGCTGCTACTGCTCCTGCTAAATGGTTTGCTAGTCCAGCACAAGCTATAAACACTTTAACACCTCTTCTTTCAGCTTCCTTTACATACTCTATTACAAAAGAAGGGGTTCTATGAGCTGAAAGGACTTTCAATTCCCCTGGAATTCCTAAGCTTTTGAGAGTCTCTAAGGTTTTTTCGACCTTCTGTATATCGTTAGGACTACCGGCTAATATAGCAACTAAAGGTTTACGCTCGCTACCGTGCCCCTTCCAACAAAACTCCAGTCCAAACTCTTGTTCCTCAAGTTCTACAGCTAATTCCACTTTATCAGGCAAAGTTACTCGAAAACTACCAACCTCTACACTACCGCTTCTCATCTTCTCAGCTATCTCCTCCAAGATACGTGCCGCTTCTTCCCTAGTTAAGTTTCTCTTAGTTTTCTCTTTCACCTTACACCTCCCTTTAATACCTAAATATAATAGTAAAAATGCCGCACTTTGGCAAACATCTATACAACAGGTATGAGGTTGGAACTATTTTCTGCGTTCAAGTTCAGCAGCTATCCATTCATCTTCTAAAAAGTAGTGGGGTTTGACTACCATGACTCTACCTCCCGGGACGAGAAATTTTGCTTGCACGGTAACTCTAGCATTTGAAGGGTCGATTTCTATAGAACCGCTTTTTAATTCGATAAATTTATCTATAAAAGGTGCATACAACCTCAGAACGTTTGCATCAAAAGCTGCTGGAATCAACTCGTCTCTTTTTCTTTTCAAAGGTTCATATCCAAAAAAATCACCTTTATCTATTTTTCTAAAAACTCCTCTATCTATAGATAACTCTATAAAGTTAAAAGCGGAAACTGCGTAATCGGTGAAATTTTCGTTACTGTTTTTAAGTGAAACCTCCAGTTTAGCTATGTTTCCCGAAATAACAACAGTTCTAACTTTTATATAAATCTCGGGAAATATCTCTTTACCTGTAGACGTTATCCCGATACTTTCTACAGTTAGTGATACTTCCTCTTTTACACTAGGTATACGTCTGAGAAAAAAACCTCTGTAGTTTTTAAGATCCCAAACTTTACTCATCAATACATACTCAGCCAAATAATTAGGAGCCGTTCCGGAAAACTCCAAAAGATCCCCTTCTCTTAATTTTCTATCTAGAACCTCGGTAGCCTGGTTAGCATAGAAGCTTAAGAGCATTCTATTTTTTTTGCGGAAAAACTCCTCAACCCTTGGTTTTAGAGAAAAGTTCCAAGTAAAATCAGCAAACTTAGCATGGGTAGTCGAATATACAACTTCATTTTGATTCATAAATCTAAGAGTACCTAGAGTAACTAACTCTGTATAGAAATCCTTACCTAACTCATCGGCTCTCCTTACCTTTTTCTCAACCTCTTTAAAATCCCACATTCCAGGTCTATCTTTTCTCTCGTTAGGAAATTGCCCATAAACGTGGTAGAGAAAAAAATCGAAGCAATCTTTAAAATCATTAAATTCATCTTTTCCCGGTAAATCCTCTCCAACGTACATTCCCAAAACAACGAAATCCGGAATAAGAGATCTAAGTTTACATATCTTGTCCTTTGAACCTTCCATTTCTTCTAAAAGTACACCGTTTACTATACAACCATAGTCTTCAAACTTATCTTTTAAAACCCAGAAACCCTCGTTATCCAATTGATTTTCTTTAACAGATAGCATACATGGAAACAGAGCTGCTTTTTCACTTTTACCACCACTCTTAATTAGAGATTCTGCCGATGATGGAACTACAAAAACCTCAAATCCTTTATCAAGCAAAAAGGATAAGGTTCCAAAGTTGGTTCCCTCCTCTGGAACCCAGATAGCTTTACTAGGAAAATAAGGAATTTGCCTGCTTACCTGATCCTCTCGATTACAAGAAATAAGAAATACTAACCAACAGAGCAAAAAGATACTTTTCATAATACAGGTATTTTAACAGTTATCTGTAAACCTCCAGAAGAACAGTTCTCAGCTTTAACAAATCCACCCAAATCTTCTATCACTTGTTTTACTATAGCCAGACCCAAACCACTACTCCCGGAAGAGGTTGTAAAGTAAGGTTCAAATATTTTAGTAAGTAATGTCTCATCAACTCCTGGGCCATTATCTTTAACTACCATTATTACTTCTCCAGGATCACAAACTAGTCTTACTGTAACTTCACCAAAACTA
>JALWYX010000057.1:22369-38964 GCA_027078415.1 Thermoanaerobaculia bacterium | reverse complement strand
CCAAAACTTCCGTTTTTACGGCCAATCAAAGCTTTATCTGAATTATCGATCAAATTTCTCACAACCAACTCTATCAACTGTTCACTAGCAATTACTTCTCCATCACAAAGCAGTTCTGTATTAATATTAATTCCTTTACTTGTCAAGAAACTTCTATAACCACGCACAACCCTCTCGATAATGCTTTTAAGTTTAATCTTCCTTTTTTCCTCCATACCTAGCTTTCCATAAACAGCGAACTGTCTACTTATATCCAAGATAACTTCACTTTGTTCCAGAATGTTATAAGCGCATTTTTCTACTAAAGAACTATGCTTAGGCAGCGCTTTAGCTATATCTCTAAGATGTTCAGCCGCAAGTTTTATAGGTGTAAGAGGATTTTTTATCTCATGAGCCACTATCCGTGCCATTGTTATCCAAGCTTCCAACCTTCTGGTTCTTACGCTAAAGGTAATATCATCTATTAGAAGAACCCCCTTAAGAGAACCCTCTCCTATATAAGTCCATACCAACTTATATTCCTTATCACCAATAGATATATTATCCTCTGCGGTAGTTTCAATTTTAAGCAATCGTGAAAATATAGATTTAAAAGTATCATTATCCGTACCTAAGATATAAGACCCCTCAGACAATTTCAGTAGAGATCTAGCACTAGGATTTATCAACTTAACCGTTAGATCGTTATCGATCGCAACCACACCAGTAGTGAGATTACCTAAAACAGTTTCCAATATCTCTTTCTCTTCTAGCAGTCTAAGTTTCCACACAAACAGCTTCTGATCCATATATTCTATGGCCTCAGCTAAAATGTCAAACTCCTTTATCCTACTACGAGGCAGTTTTGCTCTATCTCCTTTTGCTATGGCCTTAGTAGCAACCACCAACTCATCTAAATAAAGACCTACTTTTGAAACAAACTTACTAACAATTAAGGTAAATAACAAAATAGCAGAAAGTAAGAAAACTATCCTTTTCTTAATAGCCTCCACAAATTCGTTAGTCTCTTCCGGAAAAATAAGTTTAGAAGCTAACAATAAGTAACCAGCAGATTGATCTCCAACAGAAATCTTAGTATAAGCGATACCACTATAGAGGTCAAAATAGAAGTTCTTTGTTTCTCGAGAAAAAATATAGTTTACATAAGAGGGGACAAAATAGGTAAAAACTCTATCTGTAAATGGTGCAGGGATACTGCTTACCAACTTTTCCCCTTTGATATATAAAGAAGTAGGGCTATTTACGAAAATAGCCAACATAACAACAAGTTCTTCATCTAAAATAGTGTCTAACCTAAAACCTGGTGGGAAGGATGTTATGTAATCGGAAAGTATTTTGTTTAAATTAATAAGCTCAACTTTAGCTTCACTTAATCTCTCATTAACAACTAAGTTTCCAACGCTTCCTATAAACAGCAAATAGAAGCTAAGAAAGGAAAGTAAAATGAGCCCCACTACAACTAATCCTAAGCGGAAGTAAAAAGACGATAAAAGGACACGTAACTGTTCAAAAAAGTTTTTACCTAATGCTACAAGAGTAAGAGGGACAAACACAAGAAAAAAAACAACGCCGTTTACTACCATTTGAAAAACTATATTTTCTATTCTCTGAAGGAATGGAGGAATCAAAAAATAATAACTAACTGTTAGACCGTCTGCTTGGTGTTGGCCTATCTTTAAGTCTACAGATCTATCTATTTCTTCACTGGTAAATACAATTTTACCCGAGTCTTTCTGTACTACTTCTATACCCAGGTTTTCAACTAAGTTTTCACTATGTAAACCTTCGACTAGATATTCAAACGGAGCTATAAAATGGCCAAAAACAGCGTGACACCTATTCCACCTATTTCCTGACCATTTAATTTCACAAGGATGTTCTATACGCTTTATTAGAAACTGATCTCTACTCTCACCTAAATAATACTCAACAAAGGTATCTAAATCGAGCTCAAGTTTGCTAGTTTCAGAAAGTTCTATAGTAATCTTAAGAGGCACAAGAAAATGATTTTGGAGACTTTTATGCCATACTTTCTCAAGAATGTAATTTTTGTCATATTCGGTAAAATCAGCTAATAGATCTTCAGTTAGATCTATAACTATATTCTCATCTACCAATAAAGGATATTTTGCTATCATCCTATAAGAATAATTTTTCTCTTTATAAACGGAGTATAAGGTTTCTAGCGAAGCAAAAGTAACCATAAGTAACAACACTTTTATCAAAGTACCAGGATACAATCTTCTATATCTAGCACAAATAAATGGTTGTGAGCATGAGAGTAAAACAGCAAAATAATAGAAATACTTATAGTTTGTCCAAAAAAAAGCAGCTATAATAAGAACAACTCCCACATATAAAAAACAAGCTATACCATGTGTGCTTTCACCTACCTTAACTGCGTTATCTTTAAAATATGTAGGAAATAGAAATAACACAGCTGATACAATAAAAAGGTCCACTTTTTGCAAGGAGATATCTAGATTCATAAGCAAAGCGATCAGTATCAATACAGTTATCCAAGATAAGGTATACCAACCAACTCTAATTTTTTTATCGTCTAAATATAGCCAATGAACAAAAAGAAAAGACAAAAGTACAAATAAGATTTTTGTAACAATATTGGATAGACTGAACAACGTTAATATAACTAAAGCAACTACTAGCACAACGATTCTTTCTTTTCTAATTTGATAAAGAGCAGTATTTTTAAGAAAAGCAACGACATTCAACTCTCTAACGATTAGAATTACCAAGGCGATTGCGAAAATTAACAGGTAAAAATTAGGGAAGCTCTTTTTATCAAAAAAGAGCTCAGCATTAAGTGGACTTAGGTCGAGTTTGTTAGAGAGCAACGATTCTGCGTATTTATTTTTACTTCTCGATATAACAACTTTTTCCACTATAAAATCTAACTTGGCAAATGGAACGTAATAGCCTAAATATAAATTGAAATTATTTATCCGTTTTTTTACTACGATCGCCGTACGGGAATCGAAATTTATGTAGTTCCACCCTTCCTTTAGATCCACAAACCATCTACCTATTTCCCCTTTCCATGAAATAGGCAAATTGTAATCTGTTGCAAGTAGGAAAAAATCTATTTCGGGCGACAAATTTATCTCTACAAATTGATAAAGTTGTTCTGTAGTAGGATGTTCAAAATGTACAAACGAGCCTAGATCGTTAAAAAAATTTTCTATATTATAGAACCGTTGTTGGATATTTTTTTCTATCAAACGGGAGATTATTTTATCTCCCCATCTATTATAGGCTTCTCCGGCGCTAAAAATTATCAGGTACAACCATATAGAAAATACAGTTACATTTTTAACTCTAGGTGAATCTTTAAAACTGCGAGAAAAGAGCCATATAAAAAAGAGAGCTACCGCTATTTGATATAAAGGAGATGTATAGAGATTAAAAAACGCAGCCGCTAGAGGAAATAGTCCCCAACGACTACGTATGATATTTAACATTTACATAAAAGGAGCATCAAGGTCACACTCCTTTACACAATCTATTGCTTGATCGTATCCGGCATTAGCGTGTCGTATAACACCTATTCCAGGATCTGCTTTAAGGACTCTTTGCAACTTTTGCTGGGCTAACTCTGTACCGTCTGCAACAACAACCATACCAGCATGTATAGAGTACCCTATACCAACTCCACCCCCATGATGTACAGAAACCCAACTAGCTCCACACGAAGTGTTAATTAAAGCGTTTAAAATAGGCCAATCAGCTATAGCATCTGAGCCATCTTTCATACCCTCAGTCTCTCTATTTGGAGAAGCTACAGAGCCAGTATCTAAGTGATCTCTGCCAATAACTATGGGAGCTTTAACCTTTCCTTTACGTACAAGTTCGTTAAACGTGGTTCCCGCCTTATCCCTCTCTCCTAAACCGAGCCAACATATTCGTGCAGGTAACCCTTGAAATTTCACTTTTTTACGTGCCATAGTAATCCATCTATAGAGTGCTTTATCTTCTGGAAACAATTCAAGTATAGCTTCATCAGTAGCGTAAATATCCTCCGCCTCTCCTGAGAGAGCAACCCATCTAAAAGGCCCTTTTCCTTTACAGAAGAGAGGACGAATAAACATAGGCACAAACCCTTCTATATCGAAAGCGTTTGCCACACCAGCTTCTTTAGCTTGACCCCGTATATTATTGCCGTAATCAAAAGTCACAGCACCTCTTTTCATCAGAATAAGCATAAGCTCCACGTGCCGAGCCATAGAAGCGTAAGCCATCTCTACGTAACTTTTAGGATCACTTTTTCTAAGCTCCAACGCTTGCTGATAACTGATGCCATGAGGGACGTAGCCGTTAAGTTCATCATGTGCAGAAGTTTGATCGGTGAGTACATCAGGAGTTATACCATTTTCCACTAAATACTCCAGCAGTTCTACAGCGTTAGCATGTACACCGATCGAAATAGCTTTACCTTCCTCTTTAGCTTCAATAGCCATTTTACAAGCTTCTTCTATAGAGTTAGTCCAAGTATCTAGATAAGCGGTATTTATTCTTCTTAATATTCGTTCTTTATCTACCTCAGCAATTATTGCAACTCCTTCATTCATCGTAACCGCTAAAGGTTGCGCTCCTCCCATACCACCTAGACCTGCCGTTACAACAAGGCGCTTTCTAAGAGATCCTCCAAAATATTGTCTTGCACATTCCGCTAACGTCTCATAAGTACCCTGAAGTATTCCTTGAGTACCAATATATATCCAGGATCCAGCCGTCATCTGCCCGTACATCGTTAATCCCCTAGCTTCCAATTCCCTGAAATACTCGTTAGTAGCCCACTTAGGAACCAACATAGAGTTCACTATAAGAACTCTAGGCGCAAAATCATGTGTCTTAAACACAGCAACAGGCAACCCAGACTGGACCAACAAAGTTTCATCCATACGCAACCGTCGCAACGTAGCTACTATCTTATCAAAAGCTGCCCAGTTTCTGGCAGCTTTTCCTGAACCCCCATACACTATTAGCTCTTCCGGCTTCTCAGCAACTTCTGGATCTAAATTGTTCATAAGCATTCTCAAAGCAGCTTCCTGCTGCCACCCTAAACAACTAATTTCCGTTCCTCTTGGAGCACGCACAACTTTACTTCTCATCTCTCCCTTCCTCTTATATAAATATTAAGCACTTTACCCTCTTCATCTCCACTTTCCACTTTTTCCACAACTACCTGCTCCGATCCTAACTCCAAATTTATTACAAGATCATAGACATCGCCGTTTCCTTGATGAAGCTCTTTTGTAACTACCACCTTTTTAACTACGTTAGCATATTCCCTTGTAGTAGAAAACTCTCCTTGCTTGACCAGATTGGGATTCACATTGAGAACTTTAAATTTAATAAAAAAGTCATCAGCCGAGTCGACAAAAACCAACCTGTTCCTTATACTTTTATCACCGCTCAACGATATCACCATACCGTTATTGTCAGGCCATATTTTCCACTCAACCGTCACCTCTTCATTATCCACAACCTCATGAAGCATTTTACTATTGCTCTGAGCAGATGATAAAGAAACTCTAGAATTAAAAAAATTCAAATAGACAAACCCTATAAAGACAACGAAAAGAGAAAATAGAAGAGCAAAAAATAGAAAAGTACCAGAAACTTTGTTTACCTCTGAACTATCTTTCCCACTTGTATTTATCGATACAACTTCTCCCTCTTCTATAACAAGAGTATCTGTAGTTTCATCTTTAGCCACATTAATTAACGTCTCATCGGTATCGCTACTTTTAATCTCCTCCTTATCCTGAAAGTATTGAGTTACTCCTTCAACACCGTTTTTTTCGTAAACAGCAATTAAATCTTCTAAAATTCTTCTTCCATCACCCTTTATCTCTACTATCTCTATCCCAATACCCTTTATAGACCCATCTTCATCTTTATCGTTCCAAACAACTTTACCAACACCCTTTATATGAACTTCATCTTCTTTAATAAAAGCTTCAAATTTACATTCCACCCCTTCAGGAACAGCTTGATAACACGGTAGATAAAATCCACCCACAGAAAAATCGCGAGTATAATTGAGAAGGAAAAATCTCTGCTTTAAAAATTCGACTCTTACCAATATCCTAAACGGTAAACGGTTAAACCTGCGACGTTCATTACTAACAGCTTGTACACTTTTATTGTTTCCCATCTTTATTAAAAGTTTAAAGCAATAAAAAAATTAAAGTAAGCGATAAATCAAATATCTAGGAAGTTTAGGATATTTTAACATCGTGTGGTAATAGGTTGCATCAGATAGATCTCTACCATCTAATATATGAAACAGAGGATTTACAGGTACAAAATTGTTACCCATTTTCCTTCTAATCTCATAGTGTATCCACCCGGGAGGCGAGAAAGTGTTTTTACCAATTTTCCCAATCGTTTCACCCCTCTTAACAGATTTACCTTTCAAACCATCTAAAGGCTCGATAGGGCCCAAAATGGTTATATATTCATTTTCATGATTTATAATAACCACTTTACCTAAACGCTTCCAAAAAGGATACGTTCCCTTTACCTCACCTACAAACAATATTCTACCGTTAGATGGAGCAACTACCTTCTCCCCCGGTAAAGAAGCTATGTCTACACCGAAATGTGTAAAAACTCCCCTATAAAAAGGTAATGACGCTTTACCAAAAGAGGCAATAACTTCGCTATCACCCGCAATTGGCACAATTGAGGGAATATGAGAAACCGGATTCTTATCTTCGTAGGATGTAACAATTTTTAATATATCTTCTATTTCCTCAAAAATTACTAACAACTCCCTACCTTGCAAGTTTCTACCTTCATACCTCTCGGCAGTATAGATAACAAAAATTTTCCCCAGCAAATTTCTCAAACTACGAGCCCTATTTAATATATCATTATAACGAAACTTAGCCGTAGCAAATTTATCAGACATTACACTATACTCGTTTATTATCTCCGTAACAGTGAGATCATAGTAACTAAACTTAAAAACGTTATATACAAACCAAATGGACAACAACAAAGATAAAATAACACAAAAAAGTCCTAGAAATATAAATCCCAATTGTAGCTCCGTCAGCCAGAAAACTTTACTTTTAAGATCTGAGCTTCTTACTTCTATCAACCACATAACGGTCGATTCTATCTAGAGAACCTTTGTCATATCTAGCTATGATATCTAGCAAAAATTTGACAATATTATACTTTCCAGCCACTATATTACCTGAGTACAAAAAAGAGTCTTCTCCGCGTAAATCGGTCACAACTCCTCCAGCTTCTTCTACAAGCAAACTACCAGCAGCAACGTCCCAAGGAAACAAGCCAAATTCAAAAAAACCGTCAAATACACCTTTAGCAGTATAAGCAAGATCTATGGTTGCTGCACCCATTCTTCTTATAGCACGTACTTTTCTAAACACCTCTTTAAAGATAGTTAGATAAAAATCTATCTCTTCTCTTACATGGAACGGAAAACCGGTAGCAATAAAAGAATCTTCCAATCTGTTTTCCTTGATCTTCAAACAAGTACCATTACAATAAGCACCTTCTCCCCTTATAGCATAGAACATCTCCTGGTATTCAGGCAGATATACAACTCCTACATACGGTTTACCATCTATACAAACTGCAATAGATACAGAATAAAACCTTAACCCGTTTATAAAGTTATTAGTGCCATCCAAAGGATCTATAACCCAAACTATCTCTCCTCTCTGAAAAAAACCACCTTCTTCTGTAAATATAGTATCTTGGGGGAAAAAAGACTTTATTATACCTATTATCAATTTCTCGCTTTCGCGATCAGCTTCAGTTACATAATCTCGAGGGGTTTTCTCTTCTTTATCGACAGAATTACCGAAATATCTCCTAACAACTGCACCTGCTTCAAGTGCCGCAAGTTTAGCCACGTATAGATACTTATCTGTTCTCATATCTAGCCTATTTTGACTCCTCTTACTTTAAGTGCCACAAAAAAGCCTACGCTGAGTCCTAGTTTATAGCTTACTCTCATCAATCTTTCAAACCTATTTTCTGCAGTGGTACTGTAAGAGATTATATTTCGCAAAACTTCTCTGAATCCATAATGCATCTTAACTAAAATCGCATCAGATATCCCTTGATAATAGATACGTTTTATAAAAAATAACCTTCTAACCCTATAATAGGGAACATGGTGTTTCACCTTCATAAGAGGTGAATATACGATTTTTTTCCCCGATCTAGCTATCCTAAGTGCTAGTTCTATCTCTTCACAAGATAGCAATGAACCTCTCTTTCTTCCCAAAGAGGTGCTAAATAAACCTACATAATCGAAAGCTTTCCTCCTAAAAGCCATATTAGCTCCTCTTGGAAATTCAGGATACTCCAACTCGTGTAACTCGTTACCTCTATCCCACACTGTAAACCAGATCCACCACTCCTCCTTAAACCATTTAGGAGGATGAAAAGTTATTATAGGTTCTATAGGTCCGCCTGCACACCAAACGTCTTTACAAGAAAAAGCTTCTTCTATCCCTTCTATCCAGCTATCTTCCACCCAAGTATCATCATCTAAAAAAGCGATAATCTCGCCACTCGAACAAAGGACACCACGATTACGTGCTACAGATAATCCCTTACCACCTACAGCTACATATTGTATTTTAGAAAACCGTTTGGAAAAAAGAGTGATAAATTCTTTCAACTTCGCGCGATACGAATCATCTACAATTATCAGCTCTTTTACTCTGGAATCGCTACCAAACTTATCTATAAACTGATCTAAAGTTTGGGCTAATAATCCTTTTCTACCTGCAGTACAAACTATAACGCTTATCATATAAACTACATTTTATCTCATGGAGATAAGGGAACTCACCCAAAAAGACAATGATCAAATAGTTGAACTACTTGAAGAAAGAGCACAACCCTCCTGGGTTGAAATACTATACACTAGAAGGCCAGATCCGTTTTCCTCGTTCCTACGAGAAGGAGAAAAGGTAAAACTTATAGGATCCTTTGAAAATGACCAACTAATAGGTATGGGTGCAGCAATTCTTCGCAGAGCGTGGTTAGGAGGTAAAATAGAAAAGACGGTCTACTTAACAGCGCTGCGTACGAGAAAGAGCAAACCATTTTCTATCATAAAAGGATACAATGCAATCAAGCAGTTTTGCTGCGATGCTACCCTTACCTATACATCTATATTGGACGACAACGTATACTCCAGGACCATGCTAACAAAACCTAGGAAAAGAACTAGTTTTCCCAAATATATAGCGTGGCAATCTATCGTTACTATAGCAACCAAAAGCTACATAACAACACAGAAAAGCAATTTAAAAATAAGAGAAGTAAAGACCCAAGAACTCGACATGTTCTGCGAGTTTACAAACCGTTACGGCAGAAGAAAAACTCTATTTCCCTACGTTACAGTAAAAGACATAAAGTACCGTAAGTCGTTTGTAGTAGAAACACCAAACAACGAGTGGATAGCTGCCTTTAGCATAATTGACCCTTCTAGATGGAAACAGTTTATAGTTAAAAAATATACAAAAATTATACGACCTTTAATCCCTCTTTTTAAATTTATAGGGATATCTATGCCACGTGAGAACGAAAATATTCCACTTTTATTCCTAACACATCTCGTGATTTTAAACAATAACCATACAGTTTTTACGCAAATAATCCATAGAATATCTAAAATTTATAAAACACAGTTTCTTACTTTCTCCCTACCTCTAGGAGATAGGCTCTTACAGAATCTACCCTTACCTAAATTCAGCTATAAATCTACTATATTTTACTTACAATGGAATAGCAACCAAATATCCCCTCCCCCTCTTACCTATATAGAAGCTCTAGATCTATAAAACTACTACTATATTCTCCAAAAAATACCTTCTTTCCCACAAATAATTAAAAAAGTTTTTCAATCCCAGACTCAGTTATGTAATAAGATATCACTTTTATGTAGGATCTACATTATTACCTATTTCCTTCAGACTCAGGTGGTCCACCTATCTCAACAGAAAAACTGGTATAATCAACCTTGAACTGAGGTTCTTCAACGTCGTATATCCCTGGAAATTCAACTATAAAAGAAGTAGTCTGCTCCGGAGCTAAAGTAGATCTTTTTACTTTAGCTTCTTTGGTAACTTTCCTGCCTTCTTCATCCAAAAGGGTAACTTCTATCTTTACGTTAGTTACAGGATCGGGAGAGTTATTTATAACTCTGCCCCTTATTTTAAGACCGTTTATTCTTATATCAAAAAGCTTACTCCATCCTATTATTTTCAGAGCATCTTTCCTAAGTTTATTATCCGTATCTTTATCTTTGCCATCTTCCTCTTTTTTCAACTCCACTTTTTCACTCGACTCTTTTTCTACCGCTGGCGGAATATCTTCATCCGTTATTTTTATTACCTGTTTTTCTTGATCTACCTTTTCGACCTTAAAATCTGACTTTTTTTCTTTCTCATCCTTTATCTCCTTAGATATCATCTCTTTTTCAAGCTCAGAGGTTTTCATCTTCTGATCAGTTACTCCTAAAGATTCAACTTTTTCTTTTTGCTCACCTAAAGAGGGTAAAGGCTCTTGCTTCTCTTTACTATCCACACTAAGAGTTGGCATAGAAATAGTTTTGCTCTCTTTATCTATTTTTAAATCTTGAGATTTTTTTTCAACTTCTTTTTTTACCTTTTTCTCTACAAATTTACCTCCTACACTAAGAGCGGCACTTTTTTCCAGATCAACTTTGTCGAGACGTATAAAAGTATAAATACCTTCTTGGGTATAAAAGAGAACTCTTTTTCCTTTGACTTTCCATTTTCCTTTAGTTTTTATTACACTTCCATCCTTTAAGACAAGAAAATCTGCCTTTAATGGAAACGAACACAATAAAATGGCGGTTAAGAAAATAGTTTTACCCTTCATCTTCATTCTCCCATCTGCGCATAATTAAGGAAGCGTTTGTACCTCCAAATCCGAAAGAATTACTCATAGCATAGGCAATAGGTGATTTTTTCCCTACTTTAGGAACCAGATCTATTCCATAAGTTTCATCAGGATCTTCCAAGTTAGCCGTAGGAGGTATCTCCTGATTACGGATAGCCAAAGCTATTACTCCTCCTTCAAATCCTCCTGCAGCACCCAACATATGACCTACAGCACCCTTAGTTGAGGAAACCATCAATCCTTCTTTTTGAGCAAACACTTGTTTTATAGCCTTCAGTTCTATCATATCACCTAGAGGGGTAGAAGTGGCATGAGCATTAATATAATCCACTTCAGTTGCTTTTATAGAGGCATCCTTCATGGATCTTTCCATGGCTAGGATTGCCCCTTTTCCATCAGGATGAGGAGCAGATATATGGTAAGCGTCTGCACTCATGCCGAAACCTACGATCTCCGCGTATATACTAGCTCCTCTTTCCTTGGCAAAAGTAGCTTCTTCTAAGACCAGTATCCCGGAACCTTCGGCAATAACAAAACCGTCACGCTTCTTATCCCACGGTCTGGAAGCTTTTTCAGGGTGATCATTACATGTAGAAAGAGCCTTCATGGCAGAAAATCCTGCAACAGCTAACGGCGTAACAACAGCTTCGCTTCCACCACACACAGCTATATCGGCAAAACCGTCTCTTATAAGCCAGTAAGCTTCACCCACTGCATGCATTCCTGTTGCACAGGCCGTACAAGGTGCTAATAGAGGACCCTGGAAACCGTATTTTATTGCCACCTGTCCCGCAGCCATATTTACTATAAGACCAGGAATAAAAAAAGGTGAGACCCTTTTGATTCCTTTGTTCACCAAAATAGAATGCATCTTCTCAATAAGAGGTAAACCTCCTATACCTGATCCTATAATAGTAGCAACTTTCGTTAAATCTACCTTAGAAAAGTTTATTCCTGCATCTTCCAGGGCTACAGTAGCAGCGGCTAAAGCGTATTGAACGAAAAGATCGTTCTTTCTAACTTCTTGTTTACTCATAAAATCGAGAGGATCAAAATTTTTTACTTCACCCGCTATTCTAGAAGGGAAATTACTAGCATCAAATTTAGTTATAGGCCCTATGCCTGTTTTACCCTCCATAAGCATTTTCCAGACGCTGTCGTTGCCTACACCCAGAGGTGAAACAAAACCTACACCAGTAACTACTACACGTCTCTTAGTCATTACTCGTTTTTGATTCTCTGCGTTATATAGTCTATAGCATCCTGGACGGTTCTTATATTCTCAGCGTCATCTTCACTTATCTCTATCATAAATTCCTCTTCGAAAGCCATTATCAGTTCAACAACGTCTAGGGAATCTGCCCCCAGATCCTCGGTAAAGCTAGAATCTGGTGAAATTTCACTCTCCTCTACACCTAACTGCTCTACTATTATGGCTTTGACTTTTTCTTCTACATTCATTCAAAAACCCTCCTTTCTTTCAGTTATATCCTACATATATAAACCACCAGATACATTAATCACTTCTCCTGTTATATATCCTCCTCTTTCAGAAACCAAATAAAGGATTACAGAAGCTATATCCCCAGGCCTTCCCAATCTAGGTATAACTAAATCCTTAAGTAACTTTTCCCTTCTATCCTTAGAAATATCAACAGTAAGAGCTGTTTCTATAAAACCTGGTGCAACAACGTTGGCTGTTATATTTCTGCTACCTAACTCCTTAGCCACAGATTTGGCAAACCCTATTATCCCCGCCTTAGCTGCAGCATAATTAGCCTGTCCGGTATTACCAGACAATCCTATAACAGAAGATACGATCACTATTCTTCCCCATCTATTTTTTACCATTGAACGTGCAAAGTGCCTACTTAATACAAAATGCGCTGTAAGATTTAGATCTATAATACGTTGCCAACTAGCTAAATCCATAAGTAACAGAAGTTTGTCCTCAGTAGTTCCTGCGTTACTTACAAGAATATCAATATCCTTCCACTCTTTGGGAATTTTTTTAAGGTTTGTTTCTAAATCTTTTAAATTTTGGAGATCCAAGGGAAACGGTAAAGCTTTAACCCCTTTTTTCTCAACTTCACCAGCAAGATCGTAGAGATCATCTTTTGAACGAGCTATAAGCAAAAGATTTACTCCTGCCTCTGCTAAGAGCAAACAAGTCTCCCTTCCTATACCACGAGAAGCTCCTGTAACTACCGCTGTTTTACCTTCTATACCCCAAAACTCTCTAAAGTTCATATTCTCAACCCTCAAATATCTCTTAACTTAACCAGATCATCGGTTTTATCTATATTTATAACTTTTACATCTTTAACACTTTTTCTAACAAGTCCACTAAGTACTCGTCCAGGACCAAGCTCTACAAAAGTACGTGTACCACGAGAATAAATAAACAATACAGTATCCAACCATCTAACAGGCGAATCTATCTGTCTTTTTAAATTTTCTTTAATAACAGCAGGGTCCCTATGAGCTTTACCATCTATATTCATCACAACAGGTACAGTCGGTTTCTTAAATTCGGTATCCTCTATATATTTACTTAACTTCTCTTTAGCAAAACTCATAAGAGGAGAATGAAAAGGGGCTGAAACAGGCAAAAATACTACTCTTTTGACTCCTTTATTTTTAAGTTGATTAACAACTTTTTCAACAACTTTTTTCTCACCAGATAAAACTTGTTGGGTTGGCGAGTTATAGTTAGCTATGACGCATATTCCGTCTTCATCCAACGATGATATCACTTCTTCAACCACCTTAGCATCAAGTCCTATAACAGCTGCCATAGCACCGGCATCTGGTGCTATGGCTTCCTGCATAAACTGGCTTCTCTTTCTAACCAATCTAAGAGCATCCAAAAACTCCAAAGTTCCTGAAGCTACCAAAGCCGAGTACTCACCTAAGCTGTGTCCAGCAAAAAAACTAGGTAAAAGTCTATCTTTTGTACAGTACCACACAGCAAGATTAACAACAAATATAGCGGGCTGCTGATATATAGTTAATTTAAGTGTTTCTTCCGGGCCTTCAAATATTATATCTCTAATAGGAATTTCCGTTTCTTTCTCCGCTATCTCAAACAGTTCTCGAACTTTTTTGTATTGATTGTAAAAGCTTTTACCCATACCAACATATTGTGATCCTTGGCCGGGAAATAAAATTGCTTGCTTCATTATTTACTCTACTCGTTCAACGTTGGTTTCCGACAACCTAGCGATTATTTTATCTAAAACTTTTCTCTCCAAGAAACTTCTAGCGACCTTTATTCCGTTGGCGATACCTTTAGCACTACTTGCCCCATGAGCTATAAAACAGCCTCCATTTATGCCCAGCAGGGGCACTGCACCGTAGGTGTTAGGATCGGTACGATAATAAAGAGTCTCAAAAGCTGGTTTAGCTAAAAAAGCTCCCAATTTTGTTATAGTCTTCCTCTTTATCTCATCCTTTAACATACCAATTATAAAGGAAGCTAGGGATTCACAAGCTTTCAAAACTACATTGCCTACAAATCCATCACAAACTATAACATCCACTTTGCCCGTAAAGATATCGCCACCTTCCACATTACCAACAAAGTTAAGAGAGGATTCGGACAAAATCTTATACGCTTTTCTTATCACCTCGTTACCTTTACCTTTCTCCTCTCCTATAGATAACACCCCGATCCTAGGATTATCTATCTCCAAGACCTCGTTAACAAAATAGCTCCCCATTATAGCAAACTGGAACAATACTTCTGGTTTCGCATTAACATTCGCTCCTACATCAAGTAAAGCAGTCCAACTTCCGCTTTTATTCGGGAAAAGAGCAACGAGAGCTGGTCTTTTTATTCCACGAGCCGTTTTAAGAACTGCCAAGGAAGCCGCCATAGCAGCACCAGTATTACCCGCAGTCAGCATGGCACCCGCCACACCTTCTTTAACAAGCTTAGCTGCAACCATCAATGAAGAATTACGTTTCTTGCGCAAAGGAGTAACTGCAGACTCATCCATACCCACTATCTCAGGTGCATCAAACACTTCGATATCGGGCAAACCGTGCTTCTCAAGTAACCGTTTAACCACCTTTTCTTTACCAACCAGTACAACGTCTATACCATTCCTATAAGCCATAACAGCACCTTCTACCGGAACGTTGGGAGCAAAGTCTCCCCCCATAGCATCAACTGCTATCCTAAGAGTAGCCATCCTATTTAGAATGGTATTCTAGTACCCCACAAATTATCGTCCTTTATTTTAATAACCTCCCTACCTTTATAGTACCCACACTCAGGACATACCCTGTGGGGCATCTTCTTAGCACCACAATTCGAGCAGGTCGAAAGAGGAGGAGTTGTTAAGGAATGGTGAGATCTTCTTTTATCTCGCCTAGCTCTAGAAGTTCTACGTTTAGGTTGAGCCATCTTTACCTCCTACTACATTAAGTAGTTTTATCCATCTGTGATCTATCTCTTCTTCACAATCACAACTCTCAAAATTAAGATTAACACCACACTTAGCACATATACCTTTGCAACTCTCGGAACACAAAACCTTTACAGGAACCCTCATCTCTATCTCATCAGAAAGAAGAGATGTAAGATCAAAAAATCTATCTGTAACAACTATAACACCCAAATCTTTTTCCTTCAATCGTACATTTTCCTCTTCAGTATAAGGTACTTCCCAACTGATCAAATAACGAGCAAACCCTTTCTCTTTA
The DNA here is from genome assembly GCA_027078415.1 of Thermoanaerobaculia bacterium. Lineage (GTDB taxonomy): Bacteria > Acidobacteriota > Thermoanaerobaculia > JALWYX01 > JALWYX01 > JALWYX01. Next base: position 23,310 of record JALWYX010000057.1, on the reverse strand, counting down.
GTAGATATATCCTCCAAACACCTAGCACACCTAATAACTTGCGAATAACTGTAATCAAACTCTACAACAAAGAAAGGATACGCATAATAAACCTTTCCTTTCCAAGATACGGTAGATATTTCCACTATATCTGGTGACACATCTCCCTTTTCTAATTCAACCTCCTCGCTCCAATTGACAGGTTCCAATTTAACCTTCACAAGGTCTATTTTCATCTCCTCTTCCTCTTACATTTAGAGTTCACTTTATATTAGACTAAAACCTAGGGCTGTACAATAATGATAGAAGAAAAAGAAATACCTATCAAGTTAGAAGATATATTAAACACTCACAAACTTCTGGAAAGCTACGTTATAAAAACTCCACTTATTCCCTCAAAAGAGTTTGACAAACTATTTCTGAAATGTGAGAATTTGCAGAAAACAGGTTCATTCAAAATAAGAGGAGCATTCGCAAAACTACTAACAGCCAACAGAGAATATTTAAAAGGGGTCACAACAGCTTCAGCCGGTAATCATGCTCAAGGAGTAGCGTTAGCAGCTAACAAATTGGGAATAGAATCTGTTATATTTGTTCCTGAGAACACCCCCTATATAAAAGTAAAAAGAACTACCAAACTGGGAGCTCAAGTAATAATAAAAGGAAAAGATATATTAGAATCTATGAATTTTGCAAAGGAATTTGCTCGCAAAAAAGACTACCTTTTTGTCCACCCTTACGACGACCCGGTAGTGATTTCTGGACAGGGAAGTATAGGAATCGAAATATTAAATGAACTACCAAAGGTAGACAAAGTCATAGTACCAGTGGGAGGAGGAGGACTTATATCTGGAATAGCAATAGCGATGCAAGAAACAAAAACTAAAATTTACGGTGTTCAATCCAATATCTACTCCTCATTACAAAAATACCTGTTTAAACACGAAAAAGATATACCTTTC